>CAINWZ010000130.1 GCA_903854725.1 uncultured Bacteroidota bacterium | reverse complement strand
CCTGTAATAATTGCCGGATATTTTGTGGTAGAAAGGTGTTCCTGGACAATGGATGCCTGTACGGCTCTTTCCATAAAGGAGTTGCGCATTTTTCTTAACACCCCTCTTTTCCCCTTTAAGGAAATGGAATTAGAAAGAGTTGATTGATCAATAGCATCAAAATCGTTCTGTTTAAAACGATAAGAAGCTAGGTGAGTGGTGTAAAGCTGAATAGTATCATCTCCTTTTAAAATCAATACACTTATTAGGCTTTCTTGATTTAGATATGCAATACGTTCTGCTTTTAGTATTTTATATTTTGAATAAATAATACAGCCCGAATAATAATCATTTTGTGCAATTTGAAAATCTTTAGAGAAAAAATAATATGGATATTTTTTTATAAAATAATTTGCGTGATTCCCAATATCATTGGGTCTTTCGTTGGTATTATATTCTTGTAAACAAATAATATCTGGATTCCATTTTTGAATGGAATAAGCCATATCCTCTGTGCGCAATTTTAAACTACTTGAGGAATTTATACCATTAAAGCCTTTTACATTCCAACTTAATACGCGTAAAACATTTTCTTTCTTTTTAAGGGAAAAGGATGTGCCTGGATGCCATGCAAATACAGACCCTACTATTTGCCATCCCATTATTAGTGTAGTCAAAGGAACTAATGTCATAATAGGTTTAGCAATCAACCAAAAAATACATAATAAAATCTCAATGACAATTAAATAGGGGGTCATTAATCCTAAAAACCCATTGACCCAAATAAAAGAAGAGGGTGTAAAAAATGGAGGATATAATAATAATAAAGAAACCAATAGATTAAAAAAAAGAAAAACTTTTTTTCCGAAATTTCTTACCCTAGATTTTTTTGCCATACGTATAGGGATGGTTAAGACTTATTATTTTTTAGGGGCTAAACTGTTATTTAACAAATGTAATAGTTGATGCATCCATTTGCCAATATCTGTGCCTTTACTTAATAACATTACATACAGCGTTCCTGTACTGGCCGCAACTAAATAGCTTGCTATTAAAGCAAAACTAGCCGGCTGTATACTAAATGCTTGTATTATTAAGTAAACTAAGGTCAATATCCATACCGGTATTCCACCTCCTACATTTTTAAGTAATCGGTATTGAGGTGCAAAGCCTACAACAGCCATCGCCAATGCCATTACGCCCACTTGCGCGCCCATTATGGGTAATGTTGCTCCCATAAAAAGATAAGCAAGCCCTGCAGTTATTCCTGCATAAAAATAAATGGGGAAAATATGTTTGTTGGCATTTTGTTCTTGCAATAAAACTCCAAAAGCGGTCAACCAAATCATATTGGTCAATAAAACCCAAAATCCATCGTGCACCCAATAATAAGTTAATAACGTCCAAGGCTGATGAAAAAGTTCGAAAAAACTAATAGGTAAAATACTAGGTTGCATTATTTGTGTATAAAACTGTTCTAATGGAACGCTATTTAAATAATACACCACTTTTAAAAATCCTATTAAAGCGTACACTACTAAATTAATAGATAGCAATGCAATTAATGCATTGTTGTCTGATCCTATTAATGGTTTTTTTACTGTTTCGTTTTGCATGCTAAATTTTTACCGCTATGAAATTATTACTGTACGCCTTTCTTCTTCCAAATATACACCAATAAAAATCCGATGATAGCGCCCCCTACATGTGCCCATCTTGCTACGTTATCGCCTGCTGCATTTTGTATTCCTTTATATACTTCAAAAGCAAAATATAAAATTCCCAGCCATTTTGCTTTTATAGGAAACAAAAAATAAATATAGATATAGGTGTTAGGAAATAAATAGACAAACGCTATTAAGATGCCAAACACTGCACCACTTGCCCCTAATGTAGCGGTACCAATAGATTTATTATAATACGTAGTAATTAACTCCATTAGTTGCGGCGCTAACCCTGGGGTGGAAAGATCTACTTTATTGTCTGCTAGTATTTGTGAAAGAGGAATTTGATGTTTTGCTGAATAATTTAAAATGGCATCGCTAAAACCCGCAGCGTTTGTTTTACTAAGGCTTAATAAATGTTCGTATTCAGAAACTAAGGGCACTAATTGATACGATAAAATAGCAAGATGAATGACTGCCGCGCCTACGCCACATAACATGTAAAAAAGTAAAAAGCGTTTTGGCCCCCATACGTTTTCTAAAATAGATCCAAACATCCACAAGGCAAACATATTGCCTAAGATATGTCCAAAATCTCCGTGCAAAAACATATGCGTTATCAATTGCCAAGGCTTATATAAATCACTTTGCCAAGCATGTAAAGCAAAATAATCTTCGAAAGAAAATGAGCTAGTAGGGCCTGCGAAAGTATTTTGAGCTAAAAATATAAGCCCATTGATGATCAATAAGTTTTTTATAATAGTGGGTAAAACTTCGAATCTTGTGGGCCTAAATTGCGTCATGCTAAATGATTTGCGTAAATTATTTTAATAAATCGGTTCTTTTTAATTGAACTACATTTTCAATATGAAGGGTATGTGGGAACATATCCACTGGTTGAATTTTAGTGACCGTATACTTTTCGTTCAATAAAGATAAGTCTCTTGCCTGAGTTGCTGGGTTACAACTTACATACACAATTAAAGGGGCTTCCATGGCCAGCAATTTATGTACCAACTTTTCATGCATTCCTGCTCTTGGAGGATCGGTAATAATAACATCTGGCTTGCCATGTGTTTCAAAAAATGTATCGTCACAAATTTTAATCACATCTCCTGCAAAAAAAGCAGTTTCAGTTAAATTATTTAAGCTTGCATTTTCTATTGCGTCTTCTATCGCTTCTTCTACCATCTCCACTCCAATTATTTTTTTTGCATTTTTACTACAAAAAATACCAATGCTTCCTGTGCCACAATATAAATCATACACAATTTCCTTACCCGTCAATTCTGCAAAGTCACGCGTTACCTGATATAACTTTTCTGCCTGTTTTGAATTGGTTTGAAAAAATGATTTTGGACTTATCTTAAATTGAAAGTCTTCTAAATATTCTGTGATATAGCCACTACCCGAATATACCTGTGGAACGAGATCTTGCATACTATCATTACGTTTCGCGTTAATGGTGTATAAGAGTGTAGTAATTTGAGGGAAGCGTTCTAATAGGATAGTAAATAAGGCTTCTCTTTTTTCTTTTGCTTCATATCCTAACACTAAATTCACCATCCATTCTCCTTTAGTCGTGTTGCGAATAAACATATTACGCAACCAACCCGTATGCATTTTAATATTATAAAACGGCATATTATTTTCCAATGCAAAAGCGGCCACCGTTTTTCTTAAATGATTAGTGGGTTCAGCTTGTAAATAACAAGTGTCAATTTCAACTACTTTTTCAAAAAATCCTCTTGCGTGAAAACCACCAACACCAGGGGCTTTTTCCATAATTGCCATGTCGCCATTTTCTGCAGCAGCTTTCATTGCTTTAAACTCAACAAATGGAATAAATTTTTCGGTTGCAAAAGTATACTCAACCTTATTGCGATAGCCTTGCGTATCTGCTGCACCTAAAATAGGAGGAATAGGGGGTAAAGCAACTTTAGCAATTCTTGTTAAATTATCTACAACTTGCTTATGCTTATACACCAATTGTTGCTCATAAGGTAACATTTGCCATTGACAGCCACCGCAAACACCAAAATGACTACAAAAAGGTGTTACGCGTATATTTGAATAAGAATGGAAATGCTTTACAAATCCCTCACCCCAATCGGCCTTGTTTTTTTGTAGTTGAATATCCACCACATCGCCAGGTACAGCGCCTTCCACAAAGATAACCTTGCCGTCTACCCTAGCAAGCGCTTTGCCCTCTGCAGCATAATCTTCAATTAATACCTTTTCTAATAGCGGGGCTTGTTTAAATTTTCTCACGGAAACAAAGGTACTACCCAAGCATTATATTTAAGGTATATATTGTTATTTTTACCCTGCTTTTTAAAAGAAAATAAAAATAGGTATCTAATGAGAAAAATATGTTTTGCTGTTTTGTTAACAACCCTGTTGCCCTTATTGGTGCTGGCACAAGCCACAAAGGCTACATCAAATATAAATACAAAAGGAAACCTCCCCTCCAAAGGGCACGCTATTCAAATAGTTTTAAAGCCTTATCAAAACACAAAAATATATATTGGTACCAATTATGGTAGAAATAGGGTTTTGGCCGATTCTGCATTATTAAATGACAAAAGCGAAGGTGTTTTTGAATCAAAAACAAAATTAACTCCAGGAATATACTTTGTAGTATCTCCTAAATATTCTATTCTATTTGATTTCTTGGTGGATGAAGAACAACATTTTAAAATAATAGCCGATACACTTTCCATAAATAATGTTCAAATTATAGGATCAAAAGAAAATGAAATTTTCCAACAATATTCTAAATCAATTAATGATTTAGGAATGCAATTAAGTGTTATTGAAAATAAATACAAGTCTGCAGCCAATGCTAAAGATTCTGCCACCTATAAAGAATTATATGTTACGAAGGATAAGGAAGTAAAAGCTGCTAGAACAAATGTAATGAAAGCGTATCCCAACTCAATGACAAGTTTCTTTTTAAATGTTATGCAACGTCCCGAAGCGCCTGCAATGCCTATGGTGAAAGGAAAATTAGATTCATTATATCCTTACTTCTATGTAAAAAATCATTTTTGGGACAATGTAATTTTTAATGATAACCGATTAATACGTACGCCGTTTTTTGAAGATAAGCTAGATGAATATTTTAAAAACTATGTTTCGCGTGAACCAGATTCTATCATAGAAGAGGTGCAATATATGTTAACAGTCGCTAAAACAGGTAAAGAAATTTATCCCTTTTTACTTTTTAAATTCACCAATAAATATATTGCACCGGAATTTATGGGGCAAGACAAAGTGTTTTTACATATTTATCAAAACTTTTTTGCAAAGGGTGATACCACTTTATTAAATGAAGCTTCGAAGAGATCTATCACTGAAAGAGCCTATAGTATGATGGCCAACCAGCTGGGCTTAGCGGCTCCTAGCTTGATTGTTAATACGATTGATGACAAAAAGATTTCATTGTATGATCAAAAATCGCCCTATACTTTTATTGCTTTTTGGGACCCCACTTGTAGTCATTGTAAAATAGAAATACCAAGACTCGACTCTTTTTACAAAGCCATTTGGAAAGATTTACAAGTAAAAATATTTTCTGTAAATATTAATTTTAAAGAAGTAGCAGCATGGAAAACTTTTATAAAAGATAATCACCTAGAAGATTGGACTCATGCTTACCAAACGGAAGCCGATCTAAACAAAGAAATACAAGCAGGTTTGCCTACCACTATTCGTCAATTATACGACGTATTTAAAACGCCTACTTTTTATTTAGTAGATGGCAATAAAAAAATAATTGCAAAAAATTTAAGTCTAGAACAATTCAATGATTTTTTAGTGAATACCGCCAATAAAAAAGAGCGTAAATAATTACGCTCTTTGTAGTATACTTTACTAGCTATACATTTAATTTATTTAAAACACAGCAGCCACAACGTCTTTCACTACTTTAGGCTTTCCTAAAGTATAGTAGTGTAAAACCGGCACCCCATAGGATTTTAGCTCCTTGCTTTGTTGAATCAACCATTCTGTTCCCACTTGTTCACAAGCTTCATCCGTTGTAGCCGCAAGCATTGCATTTTTTAAATCGGCAGGAATATCAACATAAAAAATACTAGGTAAAATAGTTAATTGCTTTTTATTCGTAATGGGCTTTAGGCCTGGGATTATAGGAACGGTAATACCCATACTTCTGCAAGCATCTACGTATTCAAAATATTTTTTGTTGTCAAAAAACATTTGTGTCATAATATATTCAGCACCTGCATCCACTTTTGCTTTAGCGCGTTGTAAATCAAACTCCATACTAGGCGCTTCAAAATGTTTTTCGGGATAGCCAGCCACACCCATACAAAAATTAGTTTTACTTCCATTGATAATATCCTTGTCTAAATAATCGCCATTATTTAATCCTACCACTTGTTCTAATAATTCAATCGCTTGCTTATTACCATTGGGTTCTGGAATAAATGTTTTTTGATTTTTTTCCGCATCTCCTCTTAACACCAATAAATTATCAATACCTAGAAATTGTAAATCAATGAGGGCATCTTCTGTTTCTCTCTTAGAAAACCCGCCACAAATAATATGCGGCACTGCATCAATATTATAATGATTCATTATGGCCGCACAAATACCAACCGTACCGGGACGCTTACGCACGTCTACTTTTTCCTCTGTACCATCTTCTTTTTTTCGAAGAATGGTTTCACTACGATGATAGGTTACATTAATCCAAGATGGCTTAAATTCCATTAAGGGATCTAGGTGTTCATATATATAAGAAATCGTTTTTCCTTTTAACGGAGGTAGTACTTCAAACGATACCAATGTATCTTTGGCATTTGCCAAATGGTCAATAACCTTCATATGCACTTTACTTTAGGAGGGTATGGGTTGCTTCTATATTGAAACCTAACGCATTACCTTCTTGTGCAAAAATATATAATATTATTAAGCTATAGGAGTAAAAGGCTTAATTACCCTTATTTTTGTGTAAATTTCTATTGTGATACTTGCCATACATACCGATAAATTAATAAAGCAATACAAGGGCCGCAAAGTAGTGGACCAGGTGAGCATTTCTGTGAAACAAGGCGAAATTGTGGGCTTATTAGGACCCAATGGTGCAGGCAAGACCACCACTTTCTATATGGTGGTGGGTTTAATCGCCCCCGATGAAGGTCGTGTGTTTTTAAATGAGGAGGATATAACGAAGCTTCCTATGTATAAAAGAGCCCAAATGGGCTTGGGTTATTTGCCACAAGAAGCGAGTGTATTTAGGAAGTTAACAGTAGCAGATAATATCATGGCGGTTTTAGAGATGACCACTTTAACTAAAGCAGAGAGAGCCTATAAATTAGAAAGTTTATTGGATGAATTTAATTTACATCAAGTTCGTAATAATAATGGAGATAGCTTAAGTGGTGGAGAAAGAAGAAGAACCGAGATAGCAAGAGCGCTTGCAGTAGATCCTAAATTTATTTTACTAGATGAGCCTTTTGCAGGAGTTGATCCTATTGCTGTGGAAGATATTCAATCGGTAGTAGCAAGATTAAAATTAAAAGACATTGGTATATTAATTACCGATCATAATGTAAACGAAACACTTTCTATTTGTGATAGAGCTTATTTATTAATAGAAGGTAAAATATTTAAACATGGCAGTGCGGAAGAACTTGCCGAAGATGATCAAGTGCGTCGTTTATACCTTGGTACCAACTTTGAATTAAAACGTAAGGACTGGATTATAGAAATGGGCCAGAAAGCAAGATAAGGATGATATGAAAATATTTAGCCCCGCATTATCAAGATTAGCCCGCCTTCGTTATGGGCAAATAGAACATTGGGTAGGTGACCCTATTGCGGCACAACGAGATGTATTACAAGATTTAATTACCCATGGACAGTATACACAGTTTGGATTAAAATATCAGTTTGCAGAAATATTTGATATTAGAAAATTTAAAGCAACTGTTCCCATTCATGAATACGAAGATCTCAAACCTTATATAGAACAAATATTAGCAGGTGAAGATGGTGTGCTATGGAATACGCCAGTGCAATGGTTTGCAAAAAGCAGTGGAACCACTAGTGATAAAAGTAAATTTATTCCGCTTACCAAAGAAAGTATCGAAGACAATCATTTTCAAGGATCAAAAGATGTGCTAACGAGTTACTATCATGTATTACCAGATAGTGATTTATTAACAGGCAAGGGCTTAGTGATTGGAGGAAGTCATCAGGTACATCCTATTAAAGATGATATACAATATGGAGATTTGAGTGCGGTGTTATTACAAAATTCTCCTTTCTGGGCGGGCTTTATTCGTACACCAGAATTATCTATTGCACTGATGGATGAGTGGGAAAATAAAATTGAAAGCCTTGCACAACATACTATTAACGAGGATGTAACTTCTATCGCTGGCGTACCTACATGGACTTTGGTATTATTAAAAAGAATTTTAGCGTTAACAGGAAAGAAAAATATAAAAGAAGTTTGGCCCAATTTTGAATTGTATATACATGGTGGTGTATCCTTCACGCCCTACAAAGAACAATTTAATAAAGTTATTGGGCCTAATTGTAATTACATAGAAATTTATAATGCCAGCGAAGGATTTTTTGCTGCACAAGATAGAATTAACGAAGAGGGAATGTTATTGTACTTACAACATGGAATATTTTATGAATTCATGCCTATTGAAGAATATGGAAAGCCACATCCAATAACGTATGGATTAAATAAAGTAGTGCTAGGAAAAAATTATGCAATTGTAGTGAGTACTAATGGAGGATTGTGGAGATACTTAGTGGGCGATACGATTCAATTTGTATCCATACATCCCTATCGAATAAAAGTAACAGGAAGATTAAAGCAATTTATAAATGCTTTTGGGGAAGAGCTTATTGCAGACAATAGCGATAAAGCCATTAGTGAAACCTGTTCTGTCATGGGGCTTACCATTAAGGAATATACGGCAGCGCCTATCTATATGTCAGATCAAAATACCGGTGCACATGAATGGTTAATAGAATTTGATGAAAACCCCAAAGACCTTGAAGCCTTTACCCTTTTATTAGATAAAAATTTACAAGCAGCCAATAGCGACTATGAAGCGAAGAGACATAAAAATATTGCACTAGGGCTCCCCCAAATTACTGCAGTAAAAAAAGGAAGTTTTCATGAATGGTTAAAGCAAAAGGGGAAGTTGGGAGGACAACATAAAGTACCAAGATTGTCAAATGAGCGCATTTATTTAGAGGAGATAAAACAATTGCATCAAAATTTGAAATAGTGCTGCGGGGTTTGTAAGATACAAACTTGTTATCTTTGTAAAACTAGCAGCTCATATGAGCAAGTTTATAAATAAATAATTATGAAACTACTTACCAGTAAAGTATCTATTGTAACAGGCGCAGCGCGCGGTATTGGCGCGGCTATTGCTTTAAAATTAGCAGAACAAGGAAGTCATATTGCTTTTACCTATGTAAGCGATAGTAGTGCAGATAAGGCTAATAGCTTGGTAACTGAAATAGAAAAATTAGGTGTAAAAGCAAAAGCCTATAAAGCCAATGCTGCCGATTTTGCTGCTTGTGAAGGTTTTGTAAATGACGTTGTTGCTACTTTTGGTACAGTGGATATTTGTGTGAACAATGCTGGAATTTCAAAAGACAATTTATTATTACGCATGACACCCGAGCAATGGGATGATGTTATCAATACGAATTTGAAAAGTGTTTACAATATGACCAAGCAGGTTATACGTCCCATGATGAAAGCAAAAGCGGGAAGCATCATAAACATGAGTTCTATTATTGGCATTCGTGGCAATGCTGGACAAAGTAGTTATGCCGCAAGTAAAGCAGGTATCATTGGTTTTACCAAATCGATTGCTTTAGAAATTGGAAGTCGTAATATAAGATGCAATGCTATCGCACCTGGATTTGTAGAAACTGATATGACTCATTATTTAAATGAGGGTGATGCAGGTAAAGCTTTTTTAGATAAAATTCCTTTGGGACGTTTTGGAAAAGCAGAAGAAATTGCCAACACTACTTTATTTTTAGCAAGTGATTTAAGTAGCTATATTACTGGTCAAGTAATAAGCGCTTGTGGTGGTTTAAATATTTAAAAAACTCTTTTATACTAAAAAGGAGTCCCGATAAATCGGGACTCCTTTTTTATTTTAACTATTTTGCAAAAATTAAATTCTTGCGTCAATTTCTTTTTTCAAATCGGCATAAATACTTTCTACAGTGCCTTCTCCCGTAACAGCTACTACTTTATTAAATTTTGCATAATAAGTAGCCACCGCCGTGGTTTTATCATGATACTCTTGAATTCTTGCACGAATAATGGTTTCGTTGGTATCGTCACTTCTACCAGAAGTTAAACCACGTCCTAATAATCTTTTTACCAATTCTTCTTCACTTACCTCTAAAGCCAACACCACATTTATTTCATTTCCTTTTTCTTTCAATAAAGCATCAAGTGCAACACATTGTGCAGTCGTGCGTGGGAAGCCATCAAATAAAAATCCTTTGGCTTCGGGACGTGCATCGATAAAATTCCCTACCATTCCAATCACTACCGCATCGGGAACCAATTGACCAGCGTCCATTAAACGCTTTGCTTCCATGCCTAATTCAGTTTGATTCGCAATTTCTGTTCTTAATAAATTTCCAGTACTAAGGTGTTGTAGTCCAAAAGATTCAATGATATGTTCACTTTGAGTTCCTTTGCCGCTGCCCGGAGGGCCAAATAAGATTAAATTAAACATGCTGTAGAGTTGACAACAAATATACTGAACTGTCGTAGATTTATAAAAAATCTCCTTTCTTAAATATAAACTAAACAAAAAACAAGAATAGTTGTTAGTATTTTTACAACAGAATGAACGTCTATGTATAAAATTATGTGTTGTTTTCTATTGCTTAGTCAAGGAGCTTGCTCTCAAGGCCCTACTAATGGCACTTTAAAAAAATCTACTATGTCAGAAATGAAAAACAAGTATTATTCTACTACTAGCAAAGAAAAACTAGTACTAGCAGACAGTGTTTGGAAACAAGTATTGTCACCTGAAGTATATCAAATAGCTAGAGAGAAAGGAACTGAAAGGCCTTTTAGTAGCGCTTTTGAAACAAGCAAAGAAGTAGGTACTTTTCATTGTGCTGCCTGCGGCAACCCCTTATTTAAAAGTACCGCCAAATTTGAAAGTGGTTGTGGTTGGCCTAGTTTTTTTGAGCCTATTACCAAAGGCTCTATCATTTACATTCCCGATAACAGCCACGGTATGAGTAGAACCGAAGTAGAATGCGGAAAATGCAAAGCCCATTTAGGACATGTTTTTGAAGATGGCCCACCACCGACTGGCTTACGCTATTGCATTAACGGCGTTGTGCTTAGTTTAGAAAAGTAAAACGGTTTTACTACTAAGAGTTTGTTAAGAAGCAATTGCTTGAGTTGCCTTATGTTTTTGTGAAAAATAATACATGGCATAGAGGGTAATGAATATTCCCACAAGAGAAAGTATCATTACACTTTGTGAAAAAAATTGCGTCCATTTTATTTGTAAGCTCATTCCTTCTTTTGCCAGCATTACACTAACGCTTCCCACATAACCCACCGAATCGGCAACATATATAAAGAAGCCTGCATTGCCTTTCATAGAGAATGCGGCAATCAAACGATCGAAGAAAATAGAATTAAAAGGAATATAGACCAGGTATAAACCCAGCCCTACCCAAATCATCCACCAAAAAGGATCTAATAATTGAAGAGAAAAATAATACGTAGAAATACCTGCTACGATAAATCCAAGTAAAATAAAAACATGCGCCACCATCAATGCTTTAAAACTATTTTTTAGAAGCACCACTGCGCCCATAATAATTAAAATAAAAATAGTAATTGGAATTTCTGTTTGCGTAAAAATAGCTGGCCTTGATACATAGCCCATCTCTTTCCACATATCTGCAGAAAAATTATCGCGGATATCTCTAAATATTGTAGCAAATAAATAAATAACCACAAAGGCAATAATGCCTGGTAGATATTGTTTCAATAATTGTTTTCTATCAGTTCCTGTCATCGGTATACGCTTGGTTCTTAATAACTCGTCTTCTTCCGAAGGAGGCGGTACTTTTTCTAAGCCATATACACATATAATAAGTGGTAAAGCAAAAACCAGTCCTGTGCAAAAAGGAACCCAGAATTCTGTTATATGATATTGCTCCATTAACCAAGCCCCCACCGATTTTACCCAGCCCGAAGAAAAAATAAAACTTACTGCTAAGGCAGCCCCAATGAAATCAGTACTCTTGCGTCCTTCCACATATGAAAAAACTACCCCCCATAACATACCTAATGGAAATCCATTTAAAAATAAAAAGACAACATTATAAGGAGCAGGCACAATGGCAAACAACAACCAAGCTAGCCAAGAAATGCCTGTCAATAAAAAAATAATTTTATATCTATTTACTTTCTCTAATCCTGAAATAAATTTTATGCCGTAAAACTTTGCTAGCATATACCCTAACATTTGACTAATCACCAATGCTGTTTTATACGCTATGGGGCCAAAGGTTAATCCATCAAAAGTGCAAACAGTAAAAGATTTTCTAAATCCAAAAATAAACACATATGTACCAAAGGAAACGAGGGCTGCATAAAGTGCAATGGATTTATCTTTCGAGAGTAAGCGCATATTTTTAATTTTTTACAAGCGCAAACAAGAGATCTTACAATCACCCTAGCGCTTTTTCAAATTTACATTTTAAACATGTATAATATTGACTAAATTAGTGTTTTATGAAACAACCTTCTATTTGTATTTCTCCCATTGATTGGGGCCTGGGACACGCCACTCGGTGTATTTCGCTTATGAAGGCCTTTGAAAAATTAGGATACCATATATATATAGCAACGGAAGGCTATCATGAAGCCATTTTAAAAGAAGCTATCCCATCGGCCACTTTTTTACATTTACGTGGCTACCGAATAAAGTATGCCAAAATAGGATTCCTACTTCCCATTGTATTGTTATTGCAGGTTCCACAAATTATTTACAGTATCCTTCACGAATACCATTGGTTAAAAAAAACTCAAAAGCAATTTCAATTTGATATTATTATTTCTGACAATCGTTTTGGTTTTTATCATAAGCAAGTGCCAAGCGTATTTATAACACATCAGTTGAATTTACAAATGCATTTTAAATGGGTAACAAGGCTATTTCAAAAATTAGTATATGCATGGTTGAATAGGTTTACTGCTTGTTGGATACCTGATATTGCAGGTCCCGATAATTTATCAGGCATTTTATCTAATCCACCTCATAAGCCCTCCATTCCTTTATGGTATATGGGTTGCTTATCACGATTAATAGAAGTAACTAATAATAGCGAAGTCCCCTCTGCTCATAAAGCTAATGGCAATAAACCTTCCAATGTTTTTTTAGGCATTGTATCGGGACCAGAACCACAAAGAACTTTATTAGAAAATTTATTATGGATTGCGGGCAATAAATTAAACCTGCCCTTTGTTGTTATTGCAGGCACACCTAATAATAAAGACGCTTATCAACAAACAGCGCAGTCTTTTCTTTATCCGCATTTAGCAGCGCCTGCATTAGTACAAGCAATTCAAAATGCCGAATATATAATTTGCAGAGGAGGTTATACCACTTTGATGGAATTGATCCCCTTTAGAAAAAAATTAATTTTTATTCCTACACCGGGTCAAACAGAACAAATGTATTTGGGAAAATTATGGCAAGAAAAAAATTGGGCTCTTTGTTATGATCAAGAAAAATTTAATTTAAAAAACGCCCTGGAGGAAGCTCGTCAATTTAATTTTAAACAACCTCCCTTTTCCGAATTTTCAATAGAAGCACTAGAAACTGCTGTAAAGCAATTAACTTTATAATTATGGCAGTACAAAAAATTAATATAGAAGATTTTATTAGTCAAGCAGCTACTGCCATTATAATTGATGTAAGAAGCCCAGCAGAATTCGATCACGCCCATATCCCCTCCGCGCTAAACCTTCCTCTTTTTTCTAATGAAGAGCGCGCCATGATTGGCACTACCTATAAAAAACAAAGCAGGGAAGCAGCTATCAAAGCAGGCTTGCCCTTATTTGGAAGCAAGATGCTTCCCATGATTGAAAAGGTAGAAAATTGGATAAGCACTTCAGAAAAAAAGAAGGATACAACAAAACCCACTTTATATATTCATTGTTGGAGAGGTGGTATGCGTAGCGCGGCAGTTGCCTGGCTTTTAGATTTATATGGGTATAAAGTAGTTCAATTAACGGGGGGCTATAAGGCTTATCGCAATTGGGTATTAGCACAATTTACTATTCCTTACAATTTAAAAGTGTTGGGTGGATTTACGGGTTCTGGTAAAACTGAAATTTTACATGAATTACAAAAAAGAAATCATGCTGTAATTGATTTAGAGGGATTGGCGCATCACAAAGGTTCTGCATTTGGTGCTATTGGACAACTTGAACAACCTAGTCAAGAAATGTTTGAAAATATTGTAGCAAAAAACTTAGTTGAACAAAATTCAAAAAATAAAAGTATTTGGATTGAAGATGAAAGTCAGAGAATTGGAACTGTTTTAATTCCTACACCCTTGTTTCATTTAATGCGAAATAGTAAATGTTATTTTTTAACAATTCCCTTTGAACAAAGACTTAATTTTATTTTAGAGGGTTATGGAAAATTTGATAAACAAAGTTTAATGGACGCTACCTTAAGAATTCAAAAAAGATTAGGCGGCCTAGAAACAAAAACTGCTATTAATCATATAATTGAGGGTGAATTTAAAGAGGCCTTTGCTATTTTATTAAAATACTATGATAAATGGTATGAAAAAAATGCGCAAAATCAAGTACTGCCTAAAATAGAATTAATTCCCGTTCGTTCCGAAAAGGTAGATCCACTATTCAATGCAAGTATAGTAGAAAATATAAATGAATGATGATTCTCATTATTAATTCTTTTAAATTTTACCTACCTTCACTTTTATAAATTATGCAACAATTACTTGCTTGGTGGGTGTTCAACGTTTTGGGTTGGAAAACTGAGGGTAAATTCCATTTTGAATTACCTAAGTCTATTATTATTGTTGCCCCTCACACCCATAGTTTTGATTTTTTCCTCGGGCTTGCGATTCGCAAAAAATTGCACTTTGAGTTTGTTCACTTTTTAGGAAAAAGTGAATTGTTTTGGCCGCCACTTAGTTGGTTTTTGCGTTACCTAGGTGCTTATCCGGTAGATCGTCACAATAAACATAATATGGTAGACCAAGTAGTTGCCATTTTTAATAAAAAGGAGCGCTTTCATTTAGCCTTGTCTCCAGAAGGTACCCGCAAAAAAGTGACCAAGTTGAAATCTGGATTTTATCATATTGCCAAAAATGCCAATATCCCCATCGTCATGGTGGGTTTTGATTTTGCCAAAAGGACGGTGGTTTTTGCTGAGCCGTTTTTTGCTTCTACAGATGAAAAGGGAGATAAATACAAAATTGTTCAGTTTTTTAAGCAATTTAAGGGGTATATACCCGAAAATGGAATCACCCATGACCTAGAAAATTAGTGCTCCCTTTAACAAAATATTGTTTTTCGGTATAAACTATATTAGTATTTTTGTCTTAGCCTATAGATTAGTGCTATTTATATTCATTTTAAATAAAACAGATACAGTATGAAAAGTAAAATTTTTTTAGCGCTTGCCATTGTGAGCTTAGGTGCTTATTCTTGCGTAAGTCCAAAAAAATTGCAAGAAGCAGAAGCTAAGTATGGCCAGTTAAATGGTGCATATGCCGATTTGCAAGGTAAATTTCGTGATGCACAAGACGCTATCACTAAAAGTAAATCAGATGCTGAAAGAGCTGCTGACAAATCAAAATCATTGCAAAGCACTATTGACGAATTAAATAAACAAGTTGATTTCTTAAAATCAAATAATAATGTTGTTTTAAGTCAATTGAAAGATCTTTCTGTAGTAACAGGTGCACAAGCAGAAAGTATTAAAATGTCTTTAGATAATATCGGTGCAAAAGATTTATACATTCAAGGTTTACAAAGTTCAATGGCGCGTAAAGATTCTATCAACATGAATTTGGTGATGAACTTAAAGGGTGCGATTGGAGATTTAAACGATGGCGATATCAATGTAAAAGTGGATAAGGGTGTTGTGTATGTAGATATTTCTGATAAATTATTATTCAAAAGTGGCAGCTTCACTATTACTGATAAAGCTAAAATTGTGTTAGGAAAAGTAGCTAAAGTATTAGCAGCTCAACCACAAATTGACTTTATGGTAGAAGGCCATACCGATTCTAAGCAATTAATTAGCGGTGGTAATTTGATGGAAGACAACTGGGATTTAAGTGTGAAAAGAGCTACTACGATTGTGCGTGTGTTACAAGACACTTATGGTATTGAGCCTAAGCGTATGACAGCAGCTGGTAGAAGTGAGTACATTCCTGTTGCAGAAAACGATACACCAGATCACAGAGCGGCTAATCGTAGAACAAGAATTGTTATTCTTCCTCAATTAGATCAGTTCTTTAAATTGTTAGAGAAAAAATAATTTATTTAGGCTACCCCTAAAAGATAGAGGGCATATATAAATTTCAATAAATTGTAAAACCCCTTCGAGCAATCGAGGGGGTTTTTTTATGAAAAAGTTTCTGTACTTTTTTCTTTTTAGTTTTCCACTGCTACTAGAATGATGCAACTAGAACGTATCTTCGCAACATGCAAGACGCGTATTTACAAGGGTTGAATGAAAAACAATTAGAAGCAGTATTACATATAAAGGGTCCCCTTATGATTATTGCTGGGGCCGGTAGTGGTAAAACAAAGGTTTTAACAACTCGTGTCGCGCATCTAATGCATAGTGGAGTAGATTCATTTAATATTCTAGCATTAACTTTTACCAATAAGGCTGCAGCCGAAATGAAAGAGCGTGTCGAAAAAGCACTAGGCAATACAGATGCACGTAATTTATACATTGGCACTTTTCATAGTGTATTTGCAAGAATATTAAGGGCCGAAGCCGATAAACTAGGCTACCCCAAAAGCTTTACTATATATGACACAGACGATTCTCGTTCCGTAATAAAGGCGGTGGTCAATGATATGGGATTAGACGATAAGTTATACAAGCCCAATATTGTTCATAATAGAATCTCTGGTGCAAAGAATGCATTGGTGGGCCCAGCGGAATATGCAATGGATACTTTTTTAAAACAAGAAGATGCAAGGTCTAATCGTCCTGCGATTGGTGAGATATATGCTAGTTATGCTGCGCGTTGTTTTAAAAATGGTGCGATGGATTTTGATGACCTTCTTTTTAAAATGCATGAGCTATTACAAAACTTTCCGGAAGTCTTACATAAATACCAACATAAGTTTAAATACATTTTAATTGATGAGTATCAGGATACCAATCCTGTGCAATATCAAATTGCCAAATTATTAGCGGCTGTACATGAAAATTTATGCGTGGTAGGTGATGACGCTCAAAGTATTTATAGCTTCCGCGGTGCTACCATCGAAAATATTTTACAGTTTCAAAAAGATTATGATGATGTAAAGTTGGTGAAGTTGGAACAAAATTATAGAAGCAGTCAATCTATTATTGGTGTAGCGAATCATGTTATTAAAAATAATATTGGACAAATCCCTAAAGAGCTGTGGACAGAAAATGAAGCAGGTGATAAAATAAAGTTGGTGCGCACCATGACCGACAATGATGAGGGAAAATTTGTTGCAGATGCTATTCAAGAAAATAAATTAAGAAATCATTTTTATAATAAAGATTTTGCTATTTTATATCGAACCAATGCACAAAGTAGATCCTTTGAGGAAAGCTTAAGAAGAACAGGTATCGCTTATAAGATCTATGGTGGGCTTAGCTTTTACCAAAGAAAGGAAATCAAAGATTATATCGCTTACTTACGTATTATAGCTAATACCAAAGACGAAGAGGGTTTAAAAAGAATTATAAATTATCCTGCAAGAGGCATTGGCAAAACCACCATGGAAAAATGTTTGGTGATTGCAGGAGAACAAAACATTACTTTTTTTGAGGTTTTAGAAAAAGCAAAGGGCTTTGGATTTAAAGCAGGTACGCTTACTGCAATAGAAGAGTTTGTGACAATGATTAAATATTTTCAAAATCAACTCACCAAACACAATGCTTATGATGTAGCAGTTCAAGTAGGTAAGCATACTAATTTAGTGAAAGAGTTATTCAATGATAAATCTACTGAAGGTTTAGCTCGATATGAAAATATTCAAGAGTTATTAAACTCTATTAAAGAATGGACAGAGAGTCCAAGTAATGATGATGGAGAGTTGGGAGATAAAAGTTTAGGATCTTACTTACAACAAATTACATTGATCACAGATGCAGATTCAGATACGGGCAATGAGGATACTGTAAAATTAATGACAGTGCATGCTGCTAAAGGCCTTGAGTTTGCCTGTGTGTTTTTAGTGGGCTTGGAAGAATCTTTATTTCCAAGTGGAATGAGTGTTAATACGAGAGAAGAATTAGAAGAAGAAAGAAGATTATTTTATGTGGCTGTTACCAGGGCAAAAAAACATTTGTGGTTAACCTATGCCAACACGCGTTATAGATATGGTCAACTAGTACAAAATGATCCAAGTAGATTTATAGATGAAATGCCCGAAGACCAAATTGATAAATCAAGTTCTGGAGGCGGAGCAAGAAATCAAAGTAGTGGTTGGGGCAGCGCTTATGATAGAATGCACGGTGGTAGCAATAAAAGTTGGAGTGAGCCTGAAAAAGCTTCAGACAAAAAAACAGCCACAAGTAAGCCAAGCTACTTACCTGTTGTGGCACCCCACACTTTAAACAAAAATCATATTCCCTCTGCTAATTTTACACCCTGTGACCCGACTGCGCTTGAGGCTGGCTGTAAAATCGAACATCAAAAATTTGGATTTGGCGTGATCAAAGAAATAGAAGGTTCGGCCCATAACCCCATTGCTATCATCCTTTTTGATAAAAATGGAGAAAAAAAAATCATGTTGAACTACGCCAAACTTAGTATTGTACCCTAAAAGCCTTTCGATATCGGAAAAATAAAGGCTGGATCTACTTAAAGCAGGTCTCCTGCTAGGCTTTTTGATTATTTTTGTACCGCATTCAAAAAATGAAATTATGATTACCACAGGCAATACCATTGTAAGTATCTATACCGAAATGACCCCGAATCCAGAAACAATGAAGTTTGTAGCCAACAAGCTTTTGTATCCAGGAAAAAGTATAGACATTGCCGAGGAAAGCTTAGCAATAGCTTCTCCGCTTGCCAAAGAATTATTTAGCTTCCCTTTTATCAGAAGTGTTTTTATCGCGAGTAATTTTGTTACCCTTACAAAAAACACAGAGCAGGATGATTGGCAGGATGTTATTCCAACAATAAAAACTTTCTTGAAAGAATATTTAGAAAATGGTGGTGTAGTGGTAAACGAGGAAGAGGTGGCTAAAATGAAACAAGAAGCAACGAACACTGTTCATGCTGATGATGATGATGTAGTAAAGCGTGTAAAAGAATTATTGGAAAATTATGTAAAGCCCGCAGTAGAAATGGATGGCGGCGCTATTCAATTTAAAAGTTATAATGATGGCATCGTCAATTTAATGTTACAAGGTTCTTGTAGCGGATGCCCTTCTAGTATGGTTACTTTAAAAGCAGGTATTGAAGGAATGATGAAACGTATGATACCTGAAGTAAAAGAAGTAGTCGCAGAAGCAGAGTAGGAGTTTATATTTTTTTCTTTTTTAAAAAAAATTGAACCTCTAATAGTTATAGTTTCCCGTATAGATCGCGCAATTTTTCGCGGGTCATGATGCTTTCCCAATTAGGGCCCAAAGCGTTTTCCCATAAGGGTTTCATCCCCATTGAAACATTTATCATGGAGTCAAATTGCTCTTCGGTTAAATTTGCGCAGATACCTGTAGGAATTTCTATTTTATTTTTCTCCACCATAAATTTAAACTCCTCTACACCCGCTGGATAATATTCTGCCAAGTGATTCATCACAATACAATTTCCTATTCCGTGCTTTGTGCCTAATAAATAACTTAAACCATAACTTACCGCGTGTGCAACTCCCACCTGACTATAAGCAATGCTCATTCCGCCCGCAAAAGAAGCCATCATTAATTGCTCATCAGACTCATCATCCCATTTATCTTTATGCACAAATATTTTTTGGCATAAGTCTAAGGCTTTTTCGCCATAGCTTTTACTAAACTCATTTAAAAAAGTGCCTTCTAAACTTTCGATACAATGTATATAACAATCCATGCCCGTATAAAAACGTTGATTAGCCGGTGCATTTTTTGTTAATTCGGGATCTAATACAATTTGATTGAATGGTGTAAAATCTGAGTTCATGCCCAACTTACGCGTTGGTCCCGTGAGTACCGTCGTACGACTTACTTCCGCGCCAGTGCCACTTAAAGTAGGAATACCTACTTTATACACACCAGGTAATTTGACTAGGTCCCATCCTTGATAATCAGCTGAGGAACCCGGATTGGTCATCATTAATGAAACGGCTTTCGCTAAATCTAAAGTAGATCCACCGCCAATACCTATAATACCACTCACTTCTCCAAACTCTGCTTTTAATTCAGTTGCAATGGCATCTACTTGTTTTGTTTTAGGTTCATGTGTCACATCAACATAAACAATTTTATCTTTTCCTCTTAATGGAATTCTACTAGCAAGAGGTTTGCCAATAAAAAAATGATCTAAAAAAAATATCATGGGAAAATCGCCCTTACGGTGCGGCGCAATGATTTCATCTACTTGATTAAAAGAGCCACGCCCATACACTACATAATCCACCATCTTAAAATTACGAAACTGCATAATTATATTTTTACTAGACTCAAAGTTACAATCTTATTAATAAAAAAGCGACCCCTTAGAGTCGCTTTTAGTTTACTGTGCTAATTTCTTTTGAAGCTCTTCTAATGTTACGCCTTTGGTTTCAGGAACTTTAGCAAGAATCCACACCAATTGCAATGCCATCATCACAGCGAAAAATGCAAAAATGGGCCAAGGATTTTCTTTAAATATACCATGGTCTCTGTCTAAAAAAACAGGAGTAACCAAGGTTATTAATGCAGCAAATATCCAATGTATGCTAGCACCAAAGGCCTGCCCCTTTGCGCGAATTTGAGTAGGGAATATTTCTGAAATCAATACCCATATTACCGCACCTTGTCCAATAGCATGGGCTGCTATAAATAATAATAAAAAAGTGAGCATAAACTCCGGTGCGCTATGTGCCATAAAGCCATAAGCCACCATTGACAAGCTAATGATATATCCAAAAGAACCAATAATTAATAAGGTTTTTCTGCCTATTCGATCGATTAACCACAAGCCCACAAAAGTGAATAGCAAATTCATTAAACCAATGGAAATTGAACTTAATAGAGAATTATTTTTTGCAAAACCTGCTTCTTCTAAAATTCTAGGTGCATAGTATAAAAGAAAATTGATACCCGATGCCTGATTAAAAAATGCTACAAAAAAGGCAAGTGAAATAATTTTTGTATGGTGCTTTGTAAATAATTTAACAACTCCCTGCTTTTTTTCAAGCTCATTAGATGTTTTAATGTCTTGAATGGTTTCTTCTACATTGTCAACCCCCACTTCTTGTAAGGTATGTCTAGCGCCCGCTTCGTCATTCTTAACAGATAATAGCCATCTTGGACTTTCTGGTAATCCTACTGTCATTAAAGTATAAATCACCGAAGGAATTAATAATACTGCTAACATCCAACGCCAATCATTATCGCCACCAAAGCCTGCTAAAAAATAATTAGATAAATATGCAATTAAAATTCCGAACACAATATTAAATTGATACATACCCACTAACTTTCCTCTATTGTTTTTATTTGAAATTTCAGAAATATATGTTGGGGCAGCAACAGAAGAAACACCAATGGCGATACCTCCTATTAATCTAAAGAAAGAAAAAGTATAAGGATCTTGTGCCAAAGCCGATCCAATAGCAGATGCAATAAACAGGATACCCAACCAAATGAGCACTTTTTTACGTCCATATTTTTCGGTCGGCGCTCCCGCAAACACAGAGCCTATAACGGTTCCCCACAATGCCATTGACATAATAAAGAAACCATGAAAAAGTGGTGTAGTATTCCACAGTGCTTGAATAGGTTTATCGGCACCAGAAATAACAACCATATCAAAACCAAAAATAAATCCAGCCAATGCGGCTACGACTGTTGATTGAAATAATTTTCCTTTATTCATATTTGTACTTTTATAAAAGTTTTGCTGCCTTTATTAAATCTTCAGGTGTATCAATTTCCACACCCATATAATTTGTTAATACCATTTTAATAGGCACTCCATTTTCTAAATATCGAAGACACTCAATTTTTTCTGCTGCTTCTAAGGGGGTCATTGGCCAAGAACTAAAATCAAGCAGCGCTTGTTTTTTAAAAGCATAGACGCCAATATGCTCATAATAAGCAATAGCTATTTCTGTATTTCTTGGAAAAGGAATAATGCTTCTTGAAAAAAACAATGCATTAGCATTTTTATCTACCGCTACCTTAACATAATTAGGATCTGCGATGAAAGCTGCGTTGGTTAATGTTTGCATCAACGATGCTACCCGAACGGTATCATCTTTAAAAACAGCAATCACTTTTTCAAGTGGCTCTTTTTTTACAAAGGGTTCATCTCCTTGCACATTCACCACAATATCAATATCTAGGTTTTCTATGGCTTCAGCAATACGATCGCTTCCGCTTTCGTGTTCCTTTTTACTCATGAT
>CAINWZ010000129.1 GCA_903854725.1 uncultured Bacteroidota bacterium | reverse complement strand
TTGTTAAAATGAATCTTTCTGGTAAAGAGCAGGTGTATAGTTTTTCTATGGTGTCTGCTCCTGAGAAGTTGGAATTGGATCCTAGGAATGTGCTGTTGAATAATGGTAGTATTATAAAAAATGGTAAGTAGGATTGCCTCACTTCGTTCCGGCATCCTTAGTACCCTCATAGCAAAAGCATAAAAATAGCAGCCTATTGAGTGGATTTAAAAATCCATTCAATAAGCTGTATCTTATTTAAGTCATTCACAAATTCAAGCGAGCTTGATTTGCTCATTTTTTAAATAAGATAGCCGAACCTTCCGGTTCGGCTACTATTTTCTTTTTTGGTCGGGTGAACAGGATTTGAACCTGCGACCACACGCCCCCCAGACGTGTACGCTACCGGACTGCGCTACCACCCGATATTACCTGAATTTTGACCTATTAGGCTGATTTTGAGTCTAAAATCACAGGATTTCGGGTGCAAATATAACCCTAAATAGAAAAATCGAGGTATATTGCATTCAAATTTTAAAGGCACGATGACAATTCTTCTACGACAAGTCAAAATTGCAGATATAAAGTCGCCTTTTAATGGCTTGGTTAAAGACATTCTACTACAAGACCATCAGATCGTTTCCATTTCAGAAAAGTATACCGGCAAAGCAGATCAAGAAGTAGTTTTAAAAAATGCTACAGTTTGCCCAGGCTTTGTTGACCCCTTTGTTCATTTTTGTGACCCAGGAATGGAACATAGAGAAACTTTACAATCTGGAGCGGCCGCAGCTAACCAAGGTGGGTTTACCACTGTTTTTGTGATGCCGAATACGAATCCTGTAATTGATACTAAGTCTCAAGTAACTTATATCAAACAACATAGTCAAGATTTACCCATTAACATATTACCAATTGGCGCACTTTCAAAGAAAATAGAAGGCAAGGATTTAGCTGAAATGATTGACATGCATACCAATGGAGCGGTTGCTTTTAGCGATGGATTATATCCTGTTCAATCTACCCTACTATTTTTAAAAGCTTTACAATATGTAAAAGCATTTGATGGTGTAGTTATTCAAATGCCAATTGATAAAAGCCTAGGTAGTTTGGGATTAATGAATGAAGGAATTTTATCTACAAGACTAGGACTGCCAGGTATACCAGCCATCGCGGAAGAACTTATTATTCATAGAGATATAGAATTACTAAAATATACTAACTCTTCTTTACATATTACCGGTGTGACTACCGCTAAAGGAATTGCTTTAATAGCTGCGGCGAAAAAAGAAGGTTTACAAATTACCTGTAGCGTTACGCCTTATCATTTATTTTTTACCGAAGAGGATTTAAAAGACTATGATACTTTATTAAAAGTTTTTCCTCCATTAAGAACTAAGGAAGATCAGAAAGCATTAATAGCTGCCGTTGAAAATGGCGTGGTTGATTGTATTAGTGCGCATCATATGCCACAGGATTGGGATGGTAAAACCATTGAATTTGAAAATGCAAAAGCAGGTATTGCTTCTATTGAAACATGCTTTGCTGCTGTGAAAAACGCCATTCCTTCTTTAACAGATGCAAAATTGGCTGAATTATTTTCATCCAATACTAGAAGTATCTTTAAACTTTCTGATGCTACTATAAACGAAGGCAATGAAGCTGAACTAACTTTATTTAGCTCAAAAGAGAATACCTTATTATCAAAAAATAGTTCGAAAAGTAAATCGGCTAACTCACCTTTCTGGGATATTACTTTATCAGGAAAAGTGTTAGGTACATTTGTTAAAGGTAATTTATCAATCAACCAGTAATAATAAAATAATAATTAATTTATGGAAACTCCAATAACTACGCATATCGTAAAAGGGTTAATATTAAGTGCCATCTCGATTGTATTTAGTATAGTAATGTATGTATTTAATTTATTTGAATATAGTTGGTTAAGTTGGATCAATACTGCTATCGTTATGGGCGGTTTAATTTATGGTAACATCTTATTTGCTAACCAAAGTAACAACAATGTAACTTTTGGAAATTTATTCGCGCATGGTTTTAAAACTACTGCAGTTATTATAGTTATTACAACTGCATATACAGTGCTATCTTTCAAAGTGTTTTTTCCTGATATGATTGATACCATTTTAGAAATTTCAAGAAAGAAGATGTTAGAGAATCCAAAAATGACAGATGAAATGATTGAACAAGCTATATCAATGACTAAGAAATTCTTTATACCATTTGCCATTGGGGGTACTATTTTAGGTACTGGTTTTACAGGTGCTTTAGCTTCTTTAATTGGAGCGGGTGTTGCTAAAAAGAATCCAGTTGATCCATTTTCAAATCCAGCTTCTTAATTAATATTTATGCAAATTTCTGTTGTCATACCATTATATAACGAAGCAGATTCTTTACCAGAATTAATGCAGTGGATTCATCGTGTGATGCAATCGCATAATTATTCTTATGAAGTGATCATGGTAGATGATGGAAGTAAAGACAATAGTTGGAATGCTATCAATACTTTAAGAAATACATACCCTTCTTTAAAAGGAATTAGATTTCAACGCAATTATGGTAAATCAGCTGCTTTGAATGAAGGATTTAAAATGGCGCAAGGTGATATTGTTGTTACCATGGATGCTGATTTACAAGATTCACCCGACGAGATTCCTGAATTTTATGATATGATAACGAAGCAAGGGTATCATTTAGTGAGTGGATGGAAGAAAAAAAGATATGATAATACTTTTACAAAGAATATTCCTTCCAAAATATACAATGCTGTTGCAAGAAGAAGTTCTGGCATCGTATTGCACGATTTTAACTGTGGTATAAAAGCATATCAATTAAAAGTTATTAAGAGTATTGAAGTATTCGGAGAAATGCATAGGTACATCCCTATTTTAGCAAAATGGGCTGGCTTTGATAAGATTGGTGAAAAAGTAGTCGTGCATCAAGCAAGAAAATATGGCACTACTAAATTTGGTTGGGAGCGTTTTGTCAATGGCTTTTTAGATTTAATGACCATTCAATTTTTATCCAAATTTGGTAAAAAGCCAATGCAGTTTTTTGGTTTATTAGGTAGTCTTTTCTTTTTAGTAGGATTTATAGCATTTGGAAACATTATAATTGATAAATTTATTTCTCCCGATTTTGGAGTTACCAATAAGCCTGCCTTTTTTATTGCATTAACAGCAATGATCATAGGCGTTCAATTATTTTTAGCTGGTTTTATAGCAGAACTTGTTAATAGAAGCGCAATAGACAGAAATACTTATTTAATAGAAGATAAAGTAGGTTTTAACAGCTAATCAGCAATCAATTTCACATGAAAAAGAAAGTGATTATTATAGGGCCGGCTTGGCCACTAAGAGGTGGATTAGCAACCTTTGATGAAAGATTGGCTACTGAATTTATTAACCAAGGTTTTGATACAACTATCTATACTTTTTCTTTACAATATCCCAATTTCTTATTTCCTGGCTCGACACAATATTCACAAGAACCTGCTCCTACTCATTTAAACATTAAGGTTTGTATTAATTCAGTTAATCCATTGAATTGGATCAAGATAGGAAATGAATTAAGAAAATTAAAGCCCGATTTTATTGTAGTTCGTTTTTGGATGCCCTTTTTTGGGCCTTGTTTAGGTACTATTTTAAAAATGGTGAAATGGAATAATTTTACCAAGAATGTTTGTATTGCAGATAATGTCATACCGCATGAAAAAAGACCTGGGGATACAGTTTTTACTAACTATTTTTTCAAGTCTATACATAGTTTTATCACTATGAGTGAGATTGTCAATAAAGATTTATTAAAATTTACGAATAAGCCTTCTACGAATTTAGTGCACCCTATTTATGATACATTTGGGGACATACTTTCTAAAGCAGCAGCAAGAACTCATTTAAACCTGCCTACTGATGAAAAAATTATATTATTTTTTGGATTCATTAGAAAATACAAAGGTTTGGATTTGCTTTTAGAAGCAATGAATGATGAGAGAATTAAGAAAGAGAATATTAAGTTATTAATAGCCGGAGAATTCTATGACAATAAAGAGTTTTATGAAGATATAATTGCTAAACATAATTTAGCAAGTTCTTTATATCTAAGGACTCAATTTATTAATGACAGTGAGGTTAAATATTATTTATGTGCAGCCGATTTTGTGATACAACCCTATAAAAATGCAACACAAAGTGGCGTTACCCCATTAGCCTATCATTTTGAAAAACCGATGCTCGTTACCAATATAGGCGGGCTTCCTAGTTTAGTACCTCATTTAAAAGTAGGTGTAGTAGCAGAACCCGATCCAAGTTCTATTGCATCAGGCATTTTGACCTTATATGAATTAGGAGAAACCCACTTTTTAAAGCATCTTTGTGATGAAAAAAAGAAGTACAGTTGGGATAAATTAACTACTTCTATAACACAAAATAAGTAAGGCATCATGTTATTTCGTAGTAAAGCTCCTTTAAGAATTGGCCTAGCTGGCGGAGGTACCGATGTAAGTCCTTATAGCGATGAATTTGGTGGCGTTATTTTAAATGCGACACTTTCACTATATGCACACACAACTATTGAGACACTTACAGAATCGGTTGTAATTATTGAATCAATTGATAAGCAAGAAACCGAAACCCATACTTTACATAACCAGTTGCCTATTAATGGCACTTTAGATTTAGTGAAAGGGGTATATAATCGTTTGCAAAATGATTATCATTTTCCATTACAAGGTTTAAGAATTATTACGAAAGTAGATGCTCCTGCGGGAAGCGGTTTAGGAACTTCTTCTACCCTAGTGGTTTCAATTATTGGCGCTTTTAAAGAAATGTTGCAATTAAAAATGAGTGAATACGAAATTGCACATTATGCTTATGAAATAGAAAGAAACGATTTAGGATTGGCAGGTGGTAAACAAGATCAATATGCTGCTACTTTTGGAGGTTTTAACTTTATGGAATTTTCGGCTAACAATAAAGTAATTGTAAATCCTCTTCGTATACAACCCTCTTATGTAAATGAATTGGAGAATAATTTAGTTTTATATTTTACTTCTTCTACAAGAGAATCGGCCACTATTATAAAGGAGCAACAAAAAAATGTGGTAGAAAAGAATGTAAAAAGTATTGAAGCGATGCATCATTTAAAAGACCAAGCAAAAATGATGAAGGAAGCTTTACTCATGGGTAAAATTGATACCATTGGCGAGATACTTGATTATGGATTTCAACAAAAGAAAGATATGGCTGCGAATATTTCGACAGCAGCCATTGAAAATATTTATAAAGCAGTTAAAAGTGCAGGTGCCACAGGAGGTAAAATTAGTGGTGCTGGTGGCGGTGGTTTTATGATCTTTTACTGCCCAAAGAATACAAAATATAAAGTGATAGAAACATTAGAAACCCTTGGAGGAACTATTCGAAATTTTAGCTTTACCCACGATGGTTTGACAACCTGGACTATCCCCTCTTAAAAATACTTAGAAAAAACATTTATAACAATTATCATATGCAAACAAAAATTAACAGTATCATTAATGCTTCCATACAAGTGAAGCAACAAATAATAGAAGACGGTGTTTTAGCTGCAGCAATTGAAAAATCGGTAGCAGTTATTACCAATGCTTTTAATAATGGTAATAGTGTTTATTTTGCGGGTAATGGAGGAAGTGCAGCAGATGCACAACATTTAGCAGCAGAATTTTCGGGTCGTTTCTATAAAGACCGTAAGGCTTTACCTTCTGAAGCACTTCATTGTAACACCTCCTATTTAACCGCAGTAGCGAATGACTATAGTTATGATGTTATCTATTCTAGATTATTAGAAGGTTTAGCAAAGCCTGGTGATGTATTAGTAGGTATTAGTACTTCAGGCAACTCTGGTAATATTGTAAAGGCTTTTGAAAAGTGTAAAGAATTAAAAGTTATTACCATAGGCTTTACAGGCTTAGCTGGTGGTAAAATGAAAGACCTAAGTGATTATTTAATTAATGTCCCTTCTTCTGATACTCCACGTATTCAAGAAAGTCATATTTTAGTAGGACATATCATTTGCGAATTGGTAGAGAAAAACATCTTTGGTTAATGGAAGCGATTGTATTAGCGGGTGGTTTAGGTACGAGATTAAGGTCTGCCGTGCCAGATTTACCTAAATGCATGGCTCCCATTAATGGAACCCCTTTTATTTCTTATTTGATAGATCATCTTCAAAAAGAAGGGGTCACTCATTTTATATTTTCATTGGGTTATAAATCAGCAACCTTTTTATCGGTACTAGAGGAAAAATTACCTAAGCATAATTATAAAGTACTTATTGAACAGGAGCCTTTAGGTACGGGAGGTGCTATTAAACTTGCCTGTACAAATGCTACGCAACAAGATGTCATCGCTTTAAATGGAGATAGCTTATTTAAGGTTAATGTTAAAGAATTGATGCAATTTCATAAAGCCAAAAAATCACAATGTACATTAGCTTTAAAACCTATGCAAAATTTTGAACGGTATGGTTCTGTTGAAATAGACGAGATACAAAAAATAAAATCTTTTAAAGAAAAGCAGTTTATGGCATCTGGATGTATTAATGGAGGTGTGTATGCAATTGATGTGGCTTCTTTTTTACAAAAGCCATTAGCTGATAAATTTTCGATGGAGCAAGACTATCTAGAAAAATATACCGCAGAAGGTAATTTCTATGGCTTTATACAGGATGGTTATTTTATAGATATTGGCATTCCTGAAGATTATGCTAAAGCCCAAATCGAATTTTTGTAAATTTATATAATTGATATTCAATTTTTAACATGTTTGACATCCAATCCATTAACAATAACTGGACTTTATTTTTAGATAGAGATGGCGTTATTAATTTTGAACGTAATAACGACTATGTTAGATCTTGGGATGAATTTACTTTTTACAAAGAAAGTATGGCGGCCCTACCCTTATTAGCACAAAAATTTAAAACAATTGTAATTACGACTAATCAAAAAGGGGTTGGTAGAGGAATGATGACTGAAGAAGCACTAACCAATATTCATACTAATATGGTGAATGAAATTGTGTCTGTAGGTGGCAGAATTGATCATATATTTTATTGTACCGACTTGGATAATAATTCTATTAACAGAAAACCTCAGCCAGGTATGGCTTTTCAAGCAAAGGATAAGTTCCCTACGATTGATTTTAACCAAACAATTATGGTGGGGAATAGAACGAGTGATATGGAATTTGGCCGCAATGCTGGATTACACACAGTATTTTTAGCGACTACGCATCCTGAGACAACTTTCCCTAATCCTTTGATTGATTATAGGTATAACAATTTATTGGAATTTGCCCAAGCACTGTAAAAAGCGCTAATCTAGTTTAAGTACTGCTAAGAAAGCTTCTTGTGGTATTTCCACATTACCTATTTGACGCATTCTCTTCTTACCTTCTTTTTGCTTCTCTAATAACTTACGTTTACGGCTAATATCACCTCCATAACATTTTGCAGTTACATCTTTACGCATGGCACTAATATTTTCTCGAGCTACCACTTTAGCACCAATAGCGGCTTGTATTGCAATTTGGAATTGTTGCTTGGTTAATAGTTCTTTTAATTTTTCACAAAGTCTACGTCCAAAATCAGAAGCTTTTCCTCTGTGAATTAAGGCGCTCAAGGCATCTACTTTCTCAGCGTTTAATAATATATCCATCTTCACAATATCAGCATCTCTAAAACCAATTTGAGAATAATCAAAAGAAGCATATCCTCTTGTTTGACTTTTTAATTTGTCATAAAAGTCAAATACAATTTCAGTCATTGGCATTTCAAAAATTAGTTCTACCCTAGTTGGGGTTAAATAACTTTGGTTCATTAATATTCCTCTCTTACTCAAACAAAGGGTAATGATATTGCCAATATAATCAGGGGCAGTAATTATTTGCGCACGTATATAGGGTTCTTCAATATGCTCAATTTTTACAGGATCGGGCATTTCTGAAGGATTGTTCACAATTATTTTTTCGCCTCTAGTGGTATACGCTATAAAACTTACGTTAGGCACAGTCGTAATAACTGTTTGATTGAATTCTCTTTCTAAACGTTCTTGAATAATTTCCATATGTAGCAATCCTAAGAAGCCACATCTAAAACCAAATCCTAATGCTTGGGAGGTTTCTAATTCAAAAGTTAAAGAAGCATCATTCAATTGCAATTTTTCCATACAATCTCTCAACTCTTCAAACTCATCTGTGTTTACTGGATAAATACCAGCAAATACCATTGGTTTTACTTCTTCAAAACCATTAATCATTGGACCAGGATTATTGGCAAGTGTTATGGTATCTCCCACTTTAACTTCTTTCGCCACTTTAATCCCTGTTATAATATAGCCCACATCCCCAGCTCTTACTTCTGCTTTAGGTGTCATGGCTAATTTTAAAACGCCCACTTCATCTGCGTTGTAATCTCTTCCTGATGCCACAAAACGAATCTTATCATTCTTTTTTAATACACCATTCATAATTCGATAGTACACAATAATTCCTCGAAAACTATTAAACACACTATCAAAAATTAAAGCTTGCAAAGGTGCTTCGGTGTCGCCCACAGGGGCTGGAATGCGTTCACAAATGGCTTGTAATATTTCTTCAATACCAATACCTGAACGTCCACTTGCTAATAAAATATCTTCTTGCTTACAACCTATTAATTCAATAATTTGATCGGTTACTTCTGGAATTTTTGCTCCATCCATATCAATCTTATTAATAACTGGAATAATTTCCAAATTATTATCTAAGGCCAAATATAAATTGCTAATAGTTTGTGCTTGTATTCCTTGAGAGGCGTCTACTAATAATAATGCACCTTCACAAGCAGCCAATGCCCTACTTACTTCATAACTAAAGTCAACGTGACCGGGCGTATCAATTAAATTATAGGTATAAGTAACACCTTTGTGTATATAATTAATTTGAATCGCATGACTCTTAATGGTAATTCCTTTTTCACGCTCCAAATCCATATCATCCAATACCTGATTCATCATCTCACGTTCGGTAATCGTTTTAGTATGTTCTAATAAACGATCAGCCAATGTGCTTTTGCCGTGATCAATGTGAGCGATGATACAAAAATTTCTAATATTCTTCATGTAAGTGAAAGTAAGCTTTTAAATACGGTATTAAGATAGTGCGTTAATGATGGCAGCAAATTCAGTAGCTATTAAAGAAGCACCGCCTACTAAGCCACCATCTACGTCTGGTTGAGAGAATATTTCTTTTGCATTGGAGGCTTTTACACTGCCGCCATATAATATAGATATTTCGTTTGCCACCGCTTCGCCATATTTGGTAGCAAAACAAGATCTTATATAAGCATGTATATCTTGTGCTTGTTGACTACTAGCTGTTTTGCCAGTTCCAATAGCCCATATAGGTTCATAAGCAATCACCACTTTTACAATGGCTTCTGCCGATAAATGAAACAATGAATTTTTTAATTGTGCTTCTACAAATGCATTCTGTGTTTCCGCTTCTCTAATGGATAAGGGTTCTCCACAACAAAATATAGGAGTACTTTGAATGGATAAAATAGCGTCTACTTTCTCTGCCAATAAAGCATCTGATTCAGCAAAATATTCACGACGCTCAGAATGTCCAACAATAATATGATTTACACCAATTGAAGCCAACATGGAAGCAGATAGCTCACCTGTGTAGGCACCACTTTGTTTTTGATGTGCGTTTTGAGCAGCAACAAATACATGTGGCTTATTGGCTAATTTTTCTAACGCCAAGGGTATATATATAGCGGGAACTGCAAAAACTGCTTGTTGATTTTCACCTAAATGATGGGGAGTCGCTACTATTTCATTTAATAAGGTCTCCGCTTGTGAAAGAGTTAAATTCATTTTCCAATTGGCGGCGGCTATTTGTTTTCTCATATTGTAATTACTGAAGTTTATGTAGGCTATTGTTTTAGCGCTGCAAAGGTAATCAAATTTCTATGCTAAATCAGTGATGATTTAATTGATGTAAGTGCTTTAATACTAGCTTTTCGGCCTCAGTCATGGTAAAACCTTTTAACTTTTTCCAATTTATAATATCTTCCACTGCTTTGTCAAGTTGATAGCCAGGAATGATACCCCAAGTGAAATTGGGTAAATTCTTAGGTAAAAGCCCATTTCCAAATATATTAGCACTAACCCCTATATATGATCCCGTATTAATACTTGACTGTATGGCAAATCTGCTATAATCGCCTACTAGCATACCCATTTTTTGTCCTACACTTTCCCATTCTTGCTTATATTCATTCCACATTTGAATATCTCCAGCTGTATTTTTAATATTGCTATTACATGTTCCAGCGCCAATATTACACCAATGACCAACAATACTATCCCCTAAATACCCTTCATGGCCTTTATTAGAGTACCCCATTACTATTGAATTTTTAATTTCACCCCCCGCTAAACAATAAGGGCCAATAGTGGTGGTGCCGTAGATGCTCGTATTCATTTTTACCACCCCTTTTTTTCCTATAGCAAAAGATCCTCTAATAGAAGTTCCTTCCATCACAATTGACTCATTACCAATGTATATAAAACCATCACTTGCATTTAAATTTGAACATAAAACGCTTGCACCTTCTTCTATAAATATATGTTCCTTATTGATCACATTATTAGATGGGTCAATGGGTGCTGAAACGCCATGAGCGGCTACCCATTTAAAGTCTCTTTCTATAAATTTAGCATGGGTGCTTAGTAACTGTAATTGATTTAAAACAAAGGAAACCTTGTCAAAAATTAATGGAGGCGTATCTGTTAAAAGTATTTTAGAGATGTTTCTTTCTGTGGTTTTAGTAGCAATCCATTTACCGCCAGCAGTCATTAGCTTTTCTCCTTCTTTTAAAGCTTTTAGGGAGTCTACTAATTCTTCGGTTGGAATACTTGCCACATTGATAAATAAAAGCGATTCATTTGATTTTAAAAAAGCACTATCCTTATATAAACCTTGTAAATAAGGTGCTGTATAAATTCCGCAGCTTTCCTTTAAATATTGTTCCCACCTTTCTTGAAAAGTAAAGATTCCTACCCTACAACTAGCCAATGATTGGGTTAGGGTAAATGGATAAAAATGTTCCCTTTCAGCGATATCTACTAAGATATATTGCATCGTCTACAATTGATTAATGATTTCTACTTAATGAACTCAAATTTAGTCAAAGTTTACTCAAATTAGAGAACTTCCTAACACATGTTCATTTTATGCTTATTTTTGAATCCTAATTCAACTATTATGCAATTTGGCACATTTACTTATCCTGTTCCAGCAAATGAAACTGTATTAAGCTATGCTCCAGGATCATCTGAAAAACTAGCTTTAAAACAAGCAATCGCAAGTTTAAAGAAAAAAACGTTAGACATACCCATGATTATTAATGGGAAGGAAGTGAGAACAGATATAAAACAAGCTATTCATCCTCCTCATGAAATAAAACATACACTTGGCCATTTTCATGTGGGTAACAAAAAGCAAGTAGACCTTGCCATAGCTGCTGCTTTAAAAGTAAGAACTACTTGGGCAAATATGAATTGGGAAGCAAGAGCGCATATATTTTTAAAAGCTGCAGATTTATTAGCGACTAAATATCGCTTCGAAATGAATGCAGCAACAATGTTAGGCCAAAGCAAAAATGCCTATCAAGCTGAAATTGATGCATCATGCGAGCTCATCGATTTTTTAAGATTCAATGTTCATTTCTTAAGTGAAATATATCAACAACAACCTGTGTCTTCTCCAGGTATTCATAATAGAATGGAATATCGAGGATTGGAAGGATTTGTATTAGCAATTACTCCTTTTAACTTTACTGCTATTGGCGGCAATTTGCCAGCTTCTGCAGCCATGTGCGGCAATGTTGTAGTTTGGAAGCCTGCTAATACACAAATTTATTCTGCTCAATTGTTTATGCGTATCATGCAAGAAGCAGGACTACCCGATGGTGTAATAAACTTAGTGTTTGTGGATGGGCCTACGATTGGTGCCACTTGTTTTGCGCATCCTGATTTTGCAGGGGTTCATTTTACTGGATCAACTGGTGTATTTAATTTTATGTGGAAACAAATTGGGGAGCATATTTCAAAATATAAATCTTATCCAAGAATTGTGGGCGAGACAGGCGGTAAAGATTTTGTGATGGTGCATGAAACTGCACAAGTGGATGTGGTAGTAACTGCACTTGCTCGTGGTGCTTTTGAATATCAAGGTCAAAAATGTTCAGCAGCTTCTCGTGCTTACTTACCAAGTAATATTGCACCTGCCATTAAAGAGAAATTAGTGAAAGCCATTAAGACAATGAAAATGGGAACGGTAGAAAATTTTTCCAATTTTGTAAACGCGGTGATTGATGAAAAATCTTTTGACAATATTGTTAGTTATATTGAAAAAGTAAAAAAAGATAAAAAAGCAAAAATTTTAGTAGGTGGAAACTATAGTAAAAAATTAGGCTATTTTATTGAACCCACTATCATTGAAACAACCGATCCAAATTATACGACAATGTGCGAGGAAATTTTTGGACCAGTACTTACTATTTATACTTACCCTGCAGCTGAATATGAAAAAACTTTAAAGCTTTTAGATAGCACTTCTAAGTATGCTTTAACCGGAGCCATTATTGCACAAGACAGAAAAGCCATAGAATTAGCGACTAAATTATTAAGACATGCAGCGGGTAATTTCTATATCAACGACAAGCCTACAGGAGCCGTGGTGGGTCAGCAGCCTTTTGGGGGTGCAAGGGCCTCTGGAACCAATGATAAAGCGGGTAGCATGTTAAATTTATATAGATGGTTAAGTGCTAGAACGATTAAAGAGACCTTTAACCCTCCTACTGACTATTCTTACCCATTTTTAAAAGAAGCATAAGGCACTGTTTTTTGCTCTATTTTATGGTAGAAAACAGTATATTTGCTGCTCAAAATTAAAGGACTGTGGCCCAAAAATTTTCTAAAGAAACTTATCTCTATTGGTACGAACTGATGCAGTTAATACGTCAGTTTGAATCCAAATCAGAGGAAATGTATAAAATGGCTGGAAAAATCAGAGGTTTTTTCCATGTGTATAATGGTCAAGAAGCCATAGCTGCAGGCTGTATGACAGCAACCAATCAAGAAGACCCTTTTATTACAGGATATCGTGATCATGGATTAGCCTTAGCAAAAGGCATGAGTCCTAATTCGGCTATGGCTGAATTATATGGCAAGGCCACAGGTTGTTCAAAAGGCAAAGGAGGAAGTATGCACTTTTTTAGTAAAGAGCATTATTTCTTTGGCGGTCATGGTATTGTTGGTGCTCAAATTGGAACAGGTGCTGGTTTAGCTTTTGCTGAACAATATCGTGGTTCTAAAAATGTTGTTTTATGCTTTTTTGGAGATGGTGCAGCTAGACAAGGTATGTTGCATGAAGTATTTAATTTAGCCATGCTTTGGAAATTGCCAGTGGTATTTATTTGCGAAAATAATAATTACGCGATGGGTACTTCTATTGAAAGAACAAGTAATGTAATTGATATTTATAAATTAGCGGATGCCTATGAAATGCCTTCAGATAAGATAGATGGTATGACCGCAGAAGCGGTTCATGATGGTGTCGTAAGAGCTGTGAAAAGAGCGCGTGATGGAGAAGGCCCTACTTTACTTGAAATGAAAACCTATCGATACAGAGGTCACTCTGTTTCAGATCCGCAA
>CAINWZ010000128.1 GCA_903854725.1 uncultured Bacteroidota bacterium | reverse complement strand
TTTCTAATCCAAAAAATTTAAAAAATAATAGTCATGAATAAAATAAAAATACTTTACTTAGGCTTTTTCGCAGCTCTAGTCATGTTTTCGACTAGCTGTCAAAAAGATTTAGAAGTTGGTAATCCAAATTCACCAACATTGAGTGGTAACGTTACCGAAGAGAATGGCTTAGCAAAGCTTGCTCAAGGAGGTATCTATTTAAATGGTTTAAGCTATGGTGATGGATGGCTAGGTGATAGCTATTTCTCATTACCAAGAGGCTACCATGAGGAAATGGGAGATATCATAGGTGGTGGTGAAGGTTCTAACAACCAAATCACAACTATCCCTTCTCCAGAATCAATCAAATTGAGTGCAACTTCTACATTAACCAACCCTTCTCCAAATCCAGCCATTATCCGCGCTTATAATTCAAGAGCGGCTTCTGCTCAAGGAAACAATGCCTTGTTATATGAGTGGATGAATATGTATGCAATGCAACAAGCTTGTAATAACGTTATCGCTTTAGCGGATAAAGTTACTTACACTGGCGATAAAGCAACAAAAATTGCAACTATTAAGGCTTGGTCTTATTTCTGGAAAGGATGGGCTTATGCACAAATTGGAACAATGTATTATGCTGGTCTTATTACTGATACAGCTGGTCAAACAAGCGGTAACTATGTATCTCATGATGCGGTTATTGCTCGTTCTAATTATTACTACGATTTAGCTGCTACTACTTTAGGATCTGCTTCTAGTACAGGAGATTATACTGCAGTTTTAGGAAAATTAATTCCTGAATCTAGTCAAGTAGGCAATGGTCAATTAATGACAAAAGATATGTGGGTTAGAAACATCAATACTTTAAAAGCACGTAACATTTTATTAAATAAGATGTCGACTTTTGTAAATGGAGTAGCAGGTGTTACTATTTCAAAAAATGCTTTCTCAGGTGTGATGACTACTGCCGATTGGAATACAGTTTTAACTTTGACATCTAATGGTGTGAAGAGTTCTGACTACGTATTAACAGGCCGTACTTCAGATTTGAATAACTGGTTTGGTGTAAATGGTGGAACAGCTTCTGCCTTAGCAACAAACAGAGCAAGTAGTGGTACTTTTAAAATTAGTGAGCGTTTTGTTCAAGATTTTGCTGCTGATGACAAGCGTAAGGCTAGTAACTTCAAAACAGGTTTCCAATTTACACATGGTCTTAGCTTTGGTACAAGATGGAGTTTAAACCCTAACTGGCAATCAACAGATTTACCAGGTGGCGGTACGATTGCTGGTGTTTACTCTTATGGTACTAAAAACGTAGGTCAATATGAATTAATTATTGCAGCTAGCTACGAAGAGAATGCTATGATGCAAGCAGAAGCAAATATCCAATTGGGTAATATTGCTACTGGTTTAGGTTTTATTGATGCTGTTAGAACCTACCAAGGTGCTGGCTTAGCTGCTGCAACTGCAGCCACTAAAGCAGACGCTTTAAATTTATTAACTAAAGAAAGAAGAGTAGCGCTTGCTTTCCGTGGATTATCATTTTACGATGCAAGACGTTGGGGCTGGACTTATCCAGTGGCTAACGGCGGTGGTCGTTACGGATGTACTGTATTTGATGTTAAAGAAGTTGTTTGGACAAATGCAGTTATGAACTACAACTACATGGACTACTGGGATGTTCCTGGTGATGAGTTTGAATTAAACGCACCATCTGGTTCTAGCGTAGCTATTAAGAATCCTAATTTCTAATTAAGAATTTAGATTAAGATATAAACTGCCCCCAATTTGGGGGCAGTTTTTTTATGCCTAATTTTTAATTGAACATGCCAAAATCAGGCAACTATTTCTTAGTTTTAGATAGTAAGCACAAGCTATATGTATTTATTAGGCATTGATATTGGCACTTCCTTTATTAAGGTTTCTTTAGTAGAAGCAAGCACACAGAAATGTATTACAACTGTGTCCTATCCCGATACTGAAAATGCGATTACCTCTCATCAAAATGGATGGGCAGAACAATCTCCTATGATGTGGTGGGAGCAGGTTCAAGCAGGCATTTTAAAGCTACATAAATCAGCTAAATTAGCCCTGCCTTCCTATGATTCCACTCAAATTGCAGCCATTGGTATTGCTTACCAAATGCATGGGCTGGTATTAGTAGACAAAAATAAAAAGGTCCTAAGAGATAGTATTATTTGGTGTGATAGCAGAGCCGTTCCTTATGGCGATAAAGCCTTTGATAGTATAGGGCATGAAAAATGTCTTTCGCATTTATTGAATTCACCTGGCAATTTTACAGCTGCTAAACTAGCTTGGGTAAAAGAAAATGAACCTGCTGTATATGCGCAAATTGGTAAGGTAATGCTTCCTGGCGATTTTATTGCTATGCAATTAACAGGAGAAATCACAACTACTTCTGCAGCATTATCAGAAGGCATTTTTTGGGATTTTAAAAACAATGCTATTTCCAATGAGGTTTTAAATTATTTTGGTTTTGACGCATCTATTTTTCCGGCAGTACAGGAAGTGTTTAGCCATCATGGGGCACTAAGTTCAAGTGTAGCGAATAGCTTGTCATTAAAAGCGGGTATTCCTATTAGTTATAAAGCAGGAGATCAACCCAATAATGCACTTTCTTTAAATGTACTTAATCCCGGAGAAGTAGCAGCAACAGCAGGTACTTCGGGCGTTATATATGGAGTTGGGGATACTTTATCGTATGATATGCAATCGAGGGTGAATAGCTTCGCGCATGTAAATCATACTCCAGTTGAAAATAGAATTGGCATGCTATTATGTATTAATGGAACCGGCATATTAAATAGCTGGATAAAAAAATGGATAGGTAATAATTTTGATTATAATCAAATGAACCAAGCAGCGGCGACTATTGCCCCAGGCAGTGATGGCTTAACCATACTCCCATTTGGAAATGGCGCAGAGCGAATTTTTAATAATAAAATAGTGGGTGCGCATATGTTGGGGATAGATTTAAATAAACATACTGCTGCGCATATTTTTAACGCAGCGCAAGAGGGCATTGCTTTTGCTTTTAGATACGGACTAGATATTATGAGAGAAAATAATTTGCAGCCCTCTGTGATTAAAGCAGGGAAGGCCAATTTATTTTTAAGTCCTGTTTTTACCAATGCTTTCGTGAATGCAACAGGGGTGCCAGTGGCATTGTATAACGTAGAAGGCAGTGTGGGTGCCGCTTTGGGGGCAGCTAAGGGTGCTGGTTTGTATAAAACCATATCAGATGCTTTTGCAGACAGTCAACCCATTGTAACAATAGAGCCTACACAAACAAAACAGTATAATGCACTTTATGAAAATTGGAAAAATAATCTTCAACAAATTTTGCAAATAAAATAAAGCATATATCATTTTCTGCGGATCAATTAACAATTTATATTTTTTAAACTAAATAAATTTTATGTCAGTACTACTAGGAGAAAAAGAATTTTTTAAAGGCATAGGTGAAATTAAATACGAAGGATTACAAAGTGACAATCCATTAAGCTATCGTTGGTATGATGCTAATAAAGTTATAGCAGGTAAGCCTATGAAAGATTGGTTACGCTTTGCTGTAGCCTATTGGCATAGTTTTGTGGGCAATGGAGCCGACCCTTTTGGAGAGCCTACTCAACTATATCCTTGGAATGAAAACCAAGACGCAGTAGCACGTGCTAAAGATAAAGCCGATGCTGCTTTTGAATTTATTACCAAATTAGGCCTGCCTTATTATTGCTTTCACGATGTGGATGTAGTCGATTATACCAATGATGTAAATGAAAATGACAAACGCTTGCAAGCCCTTACTGCTTATTTAAAAGAAAAACAAAATGTAAGTGGTGTAAAATTATTATGGGGTACTGCGAATGTATTTAGCAATAAACGTTACATGAATGGCGCTTCTACCAATCCAGATTTTCATGTTTTATCGCATGCAGCAGCACAAGTTAAAGGGGCTTTGGATGCAACGATTGCTTTGGGTGGCGAGAATTATGTTTTCTGGGGAGGAAGAGAAGGCTATATGTCACTACTCAATACTAATATGAAAAGAGAGAAAGAACATTTAGCAAAATTCCTACATACTGCTAAAGACTATGCTAGAAAAAATGGTTTCAAAGGTACTTTCTTTATTGAGCCTAAGCCATGTGAACCGACAAAGCATCAATACGATTATGATAGTGAAACGGTAATTGGTTTCTTGCGTCAATATGATTTACTAAACGATTTTAAATTAAATATTGAAGTGAATCATGCCACCCTTGCTGGTCATACCTTCCAACATGAATTACAGGTAGCAGTGGATGCGGGTATGCTAGGTAGTATGGATGCGAATAGAGGTGATTATCAAAATGGTTGGGATACCGATCAATTTCCTACCAATATCAATGAACTGGTAGAATCGATGCTAATTATTGTTGAAGCTGGAGGCTTTCAAGGGGGTGGTATTAATTTTGATGCCAAGCGCAGAAGAAATTCCACCGATCCAGCCGATTTATTTCATGCACATATTGGTGGTATTGATACTTTTGCGCGTGCTTTAATTACTGCAGATGACATATTACAAAAATCGGAGTATACAAAAATACGTTCGAATAGATATGCCTCATTTGATGCAGGGAAAGGAAAGGATTTTGAACAAGGAAAATTAAGTTTAGAAGATTTAAGAACCTATGCTATTGAAAAAGGAGAACCTAAGGCAATAAGTGGTCAACAAGAGTTAATAGAAAACATTATTAATAGGTATATTTAAGAATGCAAAAAGCCAATAAACAATTAGGTCTATGGACTAGTACTTCTTTAGTAGTAGGAAATATGATTGGGGCTGGGGTTTTTATGATGCCCGCTACCTTAGCTGGCTTTGGTGGTATTAGTTTAGTAGGCTGGGTTTGCTCTTCGATAGGTGCTTTTTTACTTTCAAAAGTTTTTGCGCACTTAAGTCATTTATTGCCCGCTGCCAACGGAGGTCCTTATGCTTATTCTCAAAAAGGCCTAGGTGATTTCGGAGGCTTTTTAGTGGCCTGGGGTTATTTGTTTTCGGTATGGACTACTAATGCCGCTATTACTGTTTCTTTTATTAGTGCATTAAGTACTTTCATTCCGGCATTGGCAACGAATTCAGTTCTAGCTATTGTCACAGGATTAGCTACCATTTGGTTTTTAACTTGGATTAATTCCTTAGGCATTTTTACTTCTGGTGTGGTACAATTAATAACCACCATTTTAAAAATTGTCCCAATCATTTTAATTGGCCTTGCGGGCTTATTTTATATTCATTGGGAAAATTTCTTACCCTTTAATACAAGTGGTACATCTACTATTGCTGCTATCACAGCCACCACCACTTTAACCTTTTTTGCTTTTTTAGGTATTGAATGTGCTACCATTCCTTCGGGCAGTGTGGCTAATTCAGCGGCTACCGTGGCTAAGGCCACCACCTTAGGAACACTTATCGCCACTGTGGTATATATATTAAGCACAGTGAGTATAATGGGTATGATTCCTGCAGCACAATTAAAAAATAGTGTAACACCTTTTGCCGACGCGGCTATATTAATATGGGGCCATGGAGCCGAGTACTGGGTAAGCGCAGGGGTTGCTATTGCTGCTTTTGGGGCCTTGAATGGCTGGATACTAATTCAAGGACAATTACCATTTGCTATTGCAAAAGATAAATTATTTCCTTCTATTTTTATGCGCCTTAATTCCAAGGGAGTGCCTATGCTAGGGGTAGTAATTTCAAGTGTATTTGTATCTGTTTTAATGAGTATAAATTATACTAAAGGTTTAGTAGAACAGTTTAAGTTTTTAATGTTAATGACTACTTCTGCACTTATTATTCCTTATATTTTTTGCACCGCTTCTTATTTTATTTTGCAAATAAGGTTGCCCTTTACATCCAATAAATTTTTAGCTACGGCTATTTTATTAGCTTCTCTTACTTTTGTATTTTGTTTATGGGTAATGATTGGTTTAGGACAAGAAGCTGTTTTTTGGGGCTTTTTCTTAATCTTGTCTTCCTTACCTATTTATGTTTTTGCGGTTTGGAAAAGAGATAAAGTTTAACTTTATTCATAACATTATTTTACCGCATTAAATTACGCTCATGTCATCGCATTCAGAATCGGGAAAATTAAATACTTTATTTATTAAAAAAGCCTCAGCAGCTTTTATTGACGATGCCCATATTTCTAAGCATTGGGAAGCGTTAAACTATTTAGGAAAACCAACTATAGACAAAGCACTTGCCGAATATGAAGCCTTCGAAAAAATTTTAAAAGAGAATGGCGCGCAGCTTCATTATTTTCCAGAAGATAGTTCGGTGAATATGGATTCTATTTATTGTAGAGATGCTGCTATTGCTACCAGTAATGGTATGATTATTTGCAATATGGGAAAAGAAGGGCGTAAAAACGAACCGCTTGCGCAACAAAAAGCCTATGAGGCTGCAGGTATTTCGGTATTGGGTGTAATTAAAGCGCCAGGTACTATTGAAGGAGGTGATGTTGCTTGGTTAGATGATAAAACCTTGGCAGTGGGCCATACCTATAGAACCAATGAAGAAGGTATTCGACAAATAACCGCCTTATTAAATCCATTGGGGGTAACCGTTATCACTGTGCCAATGCCACATTATAGAGGACCTTCGGATGTATTTCATTTAATGTCGGTATTAAGTCCTGTGGCTGACAATATAGCTGTGGTATATTCTCCCTTAATTCCCATTGTGTTTAGAAATGAATTAATCGCACGCGGTTTTGCATTGGTAGAAGTACCCGAATCAGAATTTGATAGTATGGGTTGCAATGTTTTAGCATTAGCGCCGCGTATTTGCTTAATGGTAAAAGGGAACCCAATCACCAAATCAAGATTAGAAGCGGCAGGTTGTAAAGTAATTGAATATGAAGGAGCAGAAATTAGCGTGAAAGGAGGAGGTGGTCCTACTTGTTTGACAAGACCTATTTCA
>CAINWZ010000127.1 GCA_903854725.1 uncultured Bacteroidota bacterium | reverse complement strand
GGTTCTCTTTTAAATGTCCAGAGATGTGCGCGATACGCTCAGTTAATAAGGCAACTTGTCCTTCAATTGAACCTGTGTTGGTTGCTTTTCCGCCAAATTCAGCAAAAATGCTTGCTTTCTTTTCTGATGTTAATATAGCCATTGTAAAACTTCTTTTTTTGTAGTTAACTATTAACTACGGTTTTATTTTTTTATTTCGGCTGCGAAGATACGTGTAAAAAGGCGTAAATCAATCAAAAATTTCCACGTTTTTTGGGTATTTGGCTCTATTGAAGAGGAATAGATTGTCGGCCAAAACAGCATTGTAATTAATTGATAGCACTTTTACTACTGTGCTATTATTGCTTTTATCTAATATGGAGGCCGAAGAAAGGGCCGATTTAAGCTTGTCAATAACCAGGGTTACTTTCTGAAAACTCTTACGCTTATCAAGTGGGGTGAGTTCAATAGTTGCATTGGAAGAAGTTTGAGCTAAAAGGCTGTAATTGAAGTCTTTATCGTAGTTACCTGCTAATAATTTTTGAGGACTTAGGGTTTGATCCGACTCTGCTAAACTAGACTTTGAAATGGAATTTGCCCCGTCAAAATTGTAGATAATTTTGCCATCACAAAGTATTTCCATCAGCCCTTGTTTCAAAAAGTATTTATCTCCCTTCATTTTTAAATTTATCTGCTTGGTTCCCAGGGCCTTGCCTTGAGCATTCTTGGAGATTAGCTGAATGCTTACCAATATGCCTTTAGAATCCTTCACTTTAGCCCCTACTTGGTCTAAAATAACCTTGGCTGAGGCATCCTTTTGGGCGAATGTCGACAAACAGGCAAAAAAAGCAAGCAGCACTAAGGGGGTTCTCATAAAATAGCGATTATTGATACAATGAGGTTTGGACAAAATTAAAGAATGGATGTTTAAGTTAGTGTTAAATTAAGGCAAAGTTTTCTGCTTTATTTAATCAAGTCCCTTTAAAAAGGTATTTAATTCGGCCTCGGTCTTATATAAAACCTCTCTAGGCTTAGAACCCTGGCTTGGGCCTACTAAACCAGCAGACTCTAGTTGATCCATTAACCTACCGGCTCTATTATAACCCAATTTCATTCTTCTTTGTATTAAAGAGGTCGATCCCATTTGAGCACTTACAATTAACCTAGCCGCTTCTTCAAATAAGACATCTCTAGCTCCTGAATCAAAATTACCCGCATCCATCTCTTTCTCATCTACGTATTCAGGTAATAAAAATGCTTGAGGATATCCTTTCTGATCGGCAATGAAAGAACAAACGCGGTCTACTTCTGGTGTGTCTACAAAAGCACATTGCAAACGGGTAATTTCTCCATTATAACTCACCAGCATATCTCCTTTACCAATTAATTGCTCTGCACCACCTGCATCTAAAATAGTTCTACTATCTATTTTACTGGATACTTTAAAGGCAATACGTGCTGGGAAGTTTGCTTTAATAGTTCCTGTAATAATATTTACACTTGGTCTTTGTGTAGCAATAATTAAATGTATGCCCACCGCTCTTGCTAACTGCGCTAAACGAGCAATAGGCATTTCCACTTCTTTACCTGCAGTCATAATTAAATCGGCAAACTCATCCACTACTAAAACTATAAAGGGTAAAAACTGATGACCCTTTTCTGGGTTCAACCTACGCGCCGTGAATTTATCATTATACTCTTTTATATTTCTACAACCTGCTTCTTTTAATAAATCGTATCTGTTGTCCATCTCAATACATAATGCATTCAGTGTATTGATTACTTTTTTAGTATCGGTAATAATGGCATCTTGTTCTCCTGGTAATTTTGCTAAAAAATGTTTTTCAATCACACGGTATAAACTTAATTCCACTTTCTTAGGATCTACTAAAACAAATTTTAATTGAGAAGGATGCTTCTTATATAATAAAGAAACAAGTATAGCATTTAATCCCACCGACTTTCCTTGCCCTGTAGCCCCTGCCATTAATAAGTGAGGCATGCTGGCTAAGTCTACAATGAAATTTTCATTATCAATTTTTTTACCAATAGCAATAGGTAAAGAGAATTTACTATTTTGAAATTTCTCACTAGCAAGTAATGTTTTCATACTCACTACCGACTTTCTAATATTCGGCACTTCAATACCAATAGTTCCTTTCCCAGGAATAGGTGCAATTATACGAATACCCAATGCAGCTAAACTTAATGCTATATCATCTTCTAAATTTTTAATTCTACTAATACGCACACCCGGCGCAGGCACAATCTCATACAAGGTTACCGTAGGGCCTACTGTGGCAGCAATTCTTTGTATAGCAATATCATAATTTTTGAGTGTCGCAATAATTTGATTTTTATGCGTCTCTAATTCTTCAGGGTCTTGTACAATTTTTTCAGAGCCATGTGTCTCTAATAAATTAATGGAAGGATACTTGTAATTTTTTAAATCCAAAGTGGCATCATAAGCTGTGCCTATAGCACCAACGGGTACAATCACTTCTTTAGCTACTGGCTTTATTTCTAAATCAAGGTCCTCTAATAATTCACCATTAAAATCTTCGATATTTATTTTTTCAGGCGCAGGGGTAGCTTCCTCCATTACATCATTTACTACTGCCGGTTCTTCTGTATCAATAAGTGTAGGGGCTAATGCTGCTGCTAATTCTTGCGGCTCTTCTATTTTTTCACTTTCTAAACTTAGTTCATCAAAAGAATCGGAATTGGTATTTAATTTATTGCCCCCTACATTCGGCGTTTCTGCTGCATTTAAATCCCATTCTTGTTTAACGGCTGTTTCATCTGTATCTACTATATCATCCCCTTCGTAGCTAGGTTCTTTTTTCTTCGGCATTAAAAAATTAAAACTTGGTACATTGAAATGGGGGTTAAACCTCCAAATAAAATAACTAAAGCCCGCCACTAATAATAAAGCACCTGTTCCAAAATTACCTACCCATTTAATTAACCAACTACTACTATATTCACCCAGCGCCCCACCCCAAGAAAAATTAGCACCTGCAGTGACAAAGGCTAAACAAGTACTTATTACAAGTAAACCTAAAATAACATATCTACTATTGCGCCATACACTAAAAATAGGCTTGGTGAAAAATAAATTCACTCCTACTACAAAAAAGAAAGAACAAAATAAATAAGCGGCTAAGCCAAAACCATTGAACATAATTTGATAGGCGACAAAAGCACCTACATAGCCCATTAAATTATTTGCTTTTAAATCGTTGGTGGAAAATAAATGGGTACGCCATAATTGAACCATGTCCTGGTCGTCCTGCCAAGTAAATAAATAAGAAGTGAATGCCACAAAAAGAAATAAGGTAATGAGTAAACTTACCGAGCCCATAATTTTGGAAGTTCTTTCGTCTTTGACCACCTCCGTCACCGATACATCTGCTTCTTTATCAGGATTTAAATTCTCCTCACTAATCTTTGATTGTTTCTTACTTTTTAGGGTATTTGCCATGATAACAAATATAAGTTATCTCCATAGGACGGAAAAGGAATTTGAGCAAATGTGTAAAATTGAAAACGAAGGGGCCTACTTATCCACTTTATGAAGAAAAACTACCCTTATCCAAAAAGACCAACCCAGTATAAAACAAAGACCGCCCAAAGGAGTGATGGGACCTATAAAATGAATAAAAGGATGATCAGCAGAAACTAAAGTTAATAAGTACAAAGAGCCGCTAAAAAAGAAAGTCCCTAGCATAAAAAAATGGCCAGCCCAACCCAATGCTTTTTGCTCCCCCATTTTATCTGCATTTTGCATTCCATAAAGCGATAAAGCAATAAGGGCTAATCCATGTAAAAACTGGTACCTCACCCCTGTTTCAAATATTTGTAATTTCTCTACACTTACGATGGCTTTTAAAGCATGGGCCCCAAAGGCACCTAATACCACTGCAAATAAGCAGAAGCCTAAGCCTGCTAATAAAATTTTACGATACATGCTTTGTAATTATCTTTTTCAAACCGGCTTCATTAATTTGATCGCTGGTTAATCGGTAATGGGCTTGCACATAAAACGAATGTCTTTCTACTAATTTATTTTCAATGAATGTTGCAATTTGACTATCGCTTAATGTAGCAATTAAAGGGCGTTGATTTTTTTCAGGAGATACTCTTTTTACTAAAACCTCTACTGGTTCATCTAACCAAATCACAATGCCTTCTTTTTTCATCCACTGCATATTCTCTTGAAAACAAGGCGTACCGCCACCTGTAGCAATTATAAATTTTTTCTTTTCTTTAAACCATCTTAAAATTTTTGCTTCTACTTTTCTAAAATGATCCTCCCCATCCTCATTAAAAATTTCAGCAATTGTTTTTTCTTCATTCATCTCTATTAAGGCATCTAAATCATAGCCCACACATTTATTCCACTTAGCCATTTTTTGTGCCCAATAAGTTTTTCCGGCACCCATCATTCCAATTAAAAATATTTTATCCGCAGCCATTTTCCTCTTTTTTCTCTAATTATAAAATCTATTTGAACGCATTGAACCCTGTGATATCCATTCCTGTAATTAACAAATGAATATCGTGTGTGCCTTCATAGGTAATTACACTTTCCAAATTCATCATATGTCTCATTACCGAGTATTCGCCAGTAATACCCATACCTCCTAGCATTTGCCTAGCATCTCTTGTAATTTGCGCAGCTATTTCACAACTATTTCTTTTAGCCATACTTATTTGTGCGGGTGTGGCGCGACCTTCATTCATTAAAACACCTAAACGCCAAACCATTAATTGCGCCTTGGTAATTTCAGTAACCATTTCAGCTAATTTCTTTTGTTGCAATTGGAAAGCACCAATAGGTTTACCAAATTGCATTCTTTCTTTACTATAACGAAGTGCAGTATCATAACAATCCATGGCAGCACCTAGGGCACCCCATGCAATACCATATCTAGCTTTACTTAAACAGCCTAAAGGACCTTTTAATCCTTTTACATTTGGTAAAATATTTTCTTTAGGAACTTTCACATTATCAAAAACCAATTCTCCAGTAGCACTTGCACGCAAACTCCATTTCCCATGAGTGGTAGGTGTTGAAAAACCTTCCATGCCTCTTTCTACAATCACACCTACAATCTCACCCGATTCATTCTTTGCCCATACAACTGCTACTTGTGCAAAGGGGGAATTGCTAATCCACATTTTAGCGCCATTCAAAATATAGTGGTCCCCCGCATCTTTTATATTTGTAAGCATACTGGAAGGATCAGAACCATGATCGGGCTCGGTTAATCCAAAACATCCCAGCCATTCACCAGAAGCTAGTTTAGGTAAATATTTTTTCTTTTGTGCTTCACTACCATAGGCATAAATAGGAAACATTACCAAAGAGCCTTGTACACTTGCAGTACTTCTAACACCACTATCGCCTCTTTCTAATTCCTGCATCATAATACCATAACTAATATAGTCCAAACCTCCACCCCCATATTCGACAGGAACGGTTGGACCAAAACAACCCATATCCCCTAGTTGTTTAATAATTTGAGTGGGAAATTCGGCACGCTGTGCATAGTCTTCTATAATAGGAGAAATTTCTTTTTTGACGTAGTCTCTAACGGCTTTTCTTACCATTAAATGTTCCTCCGTGAATAATTCATCTAATTGATAATAATCGGGAGACTCAAACAAATCGGTTCTTACTGCCATAAAAATGAGTTTAGTGTGAAAACAATCACCCTCAAAGATAACTGAAACGGCAGTAAAAAAGTATATTTACAATAACAATATTAATATGCGAAAAATTATTACCCATCTAAGTTTTTACGTTTTAATTGCCATTATAACTGGCGTATTAGTAGGCCTTTATATGCCAAGCTTTGCTTTACAATTGGAGCCCCTTTCTAAAAACTTTATTAGCATCATAAAAATATTCACCTTCCCCATTATTTTTTTAACAGTCACACTGGGAATTGCTTCCATGGGCGATTTAAAAAAAGTAGGCCGCATTGGAATAAAATCATTGGTGTATTTTGAAATTGTAAGTACGCTTTCTTTAGCCATTGGTGTGGTCATGGCATTATGGTTAAAACCTGGTAGCATTAGTAAAGATGGTATTCAAATGCAGGACCCTTCCAAATATACAGCGGCGCCTAATTTTCATATTTGGACCATTATAAAAGGCAATGTTAATTTACAAATTTTAGTGTTGGCCATTGTAGTAGGTCTTGTTTTAAATTTCTTAAATAAAAAAGAAACCTACATTCATTTTTTAGGCAGGCTAACACATTATGTTTTTATTGGACTAAAATATGTGATGTACTTAGCCCCCATTGCAGCCTTTGGCGGTATGGCTTTTTCTGTTGGCAAATATGGTTTAGCTAGTTTAATTCCACTAGGCAAATTAATGGGTACCATGTATTTAACCATGATCCTATTTGTTTTTCTAATATTGGGGCTTTTATTGAAGTATTATAAATTATCCATTTGGCAACTCATTAAAAATATTAAAGAAGAATTATTACTAGTATTTGCTACCTCTTCATCGGAACCTGCGATGCCCTCTCTTATGAATAAGTTGGAAAAAATGGGTTGTTCAAAATCGGTGGTGGGATTAGTAGTACCCACTGGTTATTCTTTTAATTTAGATGGTACTTCTATTTATTTATCCATGGCCGTTATTTTTATTGCTCAATTATACAATGTTCAATTAAGTACCGCTGAACTAGTTACTATGATACTCATTTTAATGCTCACTTCTAAAGGTGCTGCAGGTGTGACGGGAAGTGGCTTTATAGTATTAGCTTCTACCTTAGCTAGTTTGCAAAAAATTCCCATTGAAGGTTTAGCCTTTTTATTAGGTATAGATAAATTCATGAGTGAAGCCAGGGCCATTACCAATATTATTGGCAATAGTGCTGCCACTATATTTATAGCAAAGACAGAAGGTGAAAATGTACAGTTATTGAAGTAGGTCTTTTAAAGTAGCCCTTTCATTTCGGTAGCATAGGCGGCTGCAGCGATACTTGCTTTTTCAGCAAAATCGTTTTCACTGCTCGCAAAAATAATGGCTCTACTTGCATTCACTAATAAACCCACCGATTCATTTTTACCATACTTGGTAACATCGGCCAAACTACCCCCTTGTGCACCTACTCCTGGTACTAATAAAAAATGATGCGGAATAATAGATCTTATATGCTCAAGCTCTTGCGCTTTGGTAGCACCCACTACAAACATAATTTGTTCAGGTGTTCCCCAAGTAGCTACTTGCTTTAAAACCGATTCGTACACATATTCTCCACTACTTAATTTTTGTTGTTGAAAATTTTGACTGCCTTCATTGGAAGTAAGTCCTAGTACAATGGTGAATTTATTTTTATAGGCTAAGAAAGCGTCTAAGCTATCCTTACCCATATAAGGTGCTACTGTAATGGCATCAAAAGGTAATACTTCAAAAAATGTTTTTGCATAATGCGCAGAAGTGTTTCCGATATCTCCTCTCTTGGCATCGGCAATAGTAAAATGTGCACTTGAAATATGCGCTAAGGTTTCTTCCATAGCCTGCCAACCTTGCACGCCCATCGATTCATAAAAGGCAGTATTAATTTTATACCCCACACAATGAGCCGCTGTGGCATCGATGATGGCTTTATTAAAAGCAATTACCCCTTTGGCATCCTTTGAAAAACCCTTGGGTAGTTTCTCGCAATCGGAATCTAATCCAACACATAAATAAGACTGCTTCTTATTAATTTCCTCTACCAAGGTTGATTTTGTCATGCTGTATTTTTAAGCTGCTGCAAATTTAGCCAAAAGCATGCAAGATGCCAATTATGGATTAACTTTGCTTATGTTTAAGAATATAAAAGCGTCTATTTATCTATCAACTATATTGTTATGCTTATTCAGCGCCTGCGGAACCGAGGCCAATGAATCCAAGGCAGATAACGCCCTTGACGGCGGCAGGTATTTTATAGAAAATTGCATGCAGGGCAATTTTAAAATAGCCAAGCTTTATTTACTAGAAAGCCCAGCAAATCATAGTTATTTTGATAGCCTATCTGCCCATTATTTTTTATTAGATAAAGAAGGAAGGCAGCAACTAAGACAGGCCTCTATTCAAATTAATGAAATTCGTAGTATCGACCCTACCCATAGTAGTTTTGACTATCAGAATTCATTGGACAAAGTTCCACAAAAAATGATGGTAGTCTCCACCTCCGAGGGCTGGAAGGTGGACTTACAATATTCTTATCCCCAAAAAACTAAATAAAAAATAAAATGGTATATTTGCGCAAGCAACTAACCAATAAATAAAAAAAATACAAAATGGAAGCGCAAAAAAACACAAAAAAATACTGGGCACTTTGTTTTACTTGGACTGTTATTTTATTTACCCTTTTTGCCTTACATAGAGAATTTTTCTGGTTAGCGCTACCTGGCACTTTAACTTATTTTGCAAAAGCAATGGACCTTTTCTAGAGCATTCAATGAGTCCTTTCAATATATTTCAAAAAAAGACCCGCTCTATATTTTAGAACGGGTCTTTTTTTTTAAAAATGAATTCTTTATTTTAACACAGAAAGTGCAGCTGCTGCATAAGTGAAAACTTCAGGCTGATGATGATGAATAGGCTTCGTTACTTTAGATTCTCCTAAACGAACCACTACTGCATTTTTATCGCGGATAATATAAACGTATTGGCCAAATAATCCGTTTTGTGCTACTATATCATGCCCTTGTTCTTTGAACATCCAATATTGATAACCATAAAAATCGACTGGGTTTTCGTTTTCATAACGGTCTTTTAAATAAGTAGCCGGTGTAGTAGCTGTTTGTACATAATTACTGGAAACAATTTGTTTATCCCCCCATTTTCCATTTTGTAAAACTAGTTGACCAAATCTTGCATAGTCACGTGCTACCCCATTAAAACAACAAAAAGCTTTTTCATGTTTTTTAGCCCCGTCCAATAGCCATAGTGCATCTGCTTCTGCGCCCATGGGTTGCATAAATCTTTCTGAAACAAGGGTTGATATATTTTGCCCAAATACTTTTTCAACAATCAAGCCCAATACTTGTGTATCTCCGCTTCGGTATTCCCAATGCTCACCTGATGGTTCTTTATATTCCATTTTATTCACCATAAATTCTTCATCATCTCCATAATAACCATAAGCATTCATGCTAAAATAACCCTTGTCCGATTCTTTATAGTTGGTACCAGAACTCATGGTTAATAAATCTTTAATACGCACTTTCTCTAAACCACTCGTTTTAAAATGAGGAACATAATTACCTACTGGTTCTTCTAATGATTTAATCTTGCCTTCATCAACCGCAATTCCTATTAATAAGGATATTATACTTTTAGCAGCAGAAAAGGAACCACTTAGGGTTTTAGGTGTATAGCCATCCCAATACTTTTCATAAATTAATTTTCCATCTTGAATAACTAAAAAAGCATGGGTGTCATTTGAATCCATAATAGCTAGAAGAGAATCGGAAATAATACCTTTATTATAAGTAGTGTCTAGCGGCCAATACTGTGGAGCCCCACCACTCGATACTAAACGGGAAGGATGCGTTTTATAGTCATGAATAGTATGTACTCCCCATGATGCAAAGTTTTTTAAATGTGAAAACTGCGGGGTGAATGATAAGCCGCCTAATACAATTATGATTAGCGCAAGGCTAATGGCGATTTTTTTTAGCATAGATAGAAAAATTTTGGTTTATTTGCAAGTTGTTTCTAGAGAAACCACCCTATAAAATTAAATAAATTAACTGTAATAAAATGTATTCAAGCGAATTTCAAGCAATTATTGACCGTCGTAGATCGAATCGCAAATTTGACCCCTTGGTAGAAGTGCCGGATGAAGTCATTAAAAAAAGTTTAGAACGCGCTATTCTCTCTCCTAATAGTAGCAATATGCAGCTTTGGGAATTCTATTGGATTCGATCAGAAGAGGAAAAAAAGAAATATGAAGCACTTTGTTTAGGACAGAACGCTGCTAGATCTGCCAAAGAAATTGTGGTCTTTGTTACTCGAAAAGACTTATGGAAAAAACATGCCAAATGGAATTATGATAGATTGAAAGCTGGTATCAATGGCGAACCCAATAAACTTCAAAAAAGAGGTTTGGATTATTATGGGAAATTAATGCCACTCGCCTATCGTTCTGATATTTTTGGAATAATGGCTTTTGTAAGAAGATGCCTTAGTTTTTTTATGGGGCTTAGCAAACCATTTATGCGTTTTGGTGGCAAGGCAGACCAAAGAGTGACCGTTCATAAATCATGTGCATTAGCAGCACAAACATTTATGTTGTCTATTGCAGCAGAAGGTTTTGAATCTTGTCCTATGGAAGGCTTTGATGAAGTAAGAGTAAAAAAAGCATTGAACCTTCCAGCAGGCGCTGAAATTAATATGATTATTGCAGTGGGCAAAGGCACAGAGCAAGGTATTTGGGGACCAAGATTTAGATTGCCTTATGAAGAAGTAGTTTTTGAACGCTAATAAAAAAGCCCCTCGATAAATTGAGGGGCTTTTTTTATACCATGCATAATTCTATTTTATAAATAATTAGTTTTTAGCTGGTATAATGATAATGTTTCTATATTCAATAGGACCATGGTCTCCTTGCATCATAATAGGCCCTGGCTCCCCTTCATTGCTATCTAAGGCGCCACCAGTAATACCAGGAATTTGTTGATTATAAATTACAGTAGTACCATTTAAAACTACAGTCACTACTCTACCCACTAATGTTATATCATAAGTCTGCCATTCTCCAGCCTCCTTAGCCATATTGAATAAAGGGTCTATAAAACCATAGATACCTCCCAAATAAATATTCAAAGGCTCTCTTCCCTTGCTATCTTCTACTTGTGCTTCATACCTTCCTCTTAAATACACACCACTATTACTTTCTTTAGGATAACGGAATTCAATATGTAATTTAAAATCGTTAAATGTTGCTACAGATCTAATATTCGCACCTGATTGTGGACTTTTCAAAACTCCATTCTCCACTACCCATTGGTTTTTACCCAAGGCCTGCCAGCCGTCTAAATTTTTACCATTGAATAATTGTATAGACTTCCCCCAAACTGGTTTTTTATTTGAAATTAAGCGAGGCGCTCGAACACCTGTAAAAGTGAAAGTTTTACCTAATGGACTAAGAATGGTGCCGACTAATTTATCATCCTTCAGTGTGGCTTCAAAAATCATTTCTTTATCGCTTACATCAAACTGTGCAGGAATATGAAAATTTACCTTACCCTCTTTGAAAAAAACTTCTGAAATAGGACGGGCACTTCCCGATTCCCAAACAAAATGTCCTGTTAAAGTTTTAATACCAGAATGTCTTACTTCCAACCAAGAGGCTGCCATTTTTCCATTAAAATTCACCGTCAAATCCCATCTGCCTTCAATAGGTGCTGCTTTAATCTCTTCTGCCAATACTTTATTATTTGAAACAAAGGCTAAAAGCCCTACTAATACTAAGATGCAATACTTTTTCATATCTGTTTAAATTAAATATATAATGTAAAAAATCACGTACTAAATGTAAGAAAATATGGCTAAGAAAGCTAGGTATTTATATAAAAATAGGATAAATGGTACTGGTATTTGGATGAATAGGACTGGGTATTTGTTTTTCTTATTCTCAAAAAAACCAATTAGCTTTAAACTGCAAAAATTAAACGCAATGAATACAAAAAGATTTCTTTCCTGGTTACTCATCATAGTAGCCCCTTTATTAACAATTGCACAACAAACTAGTCAGTACCCTACCGATTATTTAAGCCCTGCTTTTCACGCAGGCCGTCGTGCAGCTTTTAAAGAAAAATTATCTGCAAATGGTGTGGGCATTTTCTTCGCTTCTCAAGTACGCGTAAGAAATAACGATGTCGACTTCCAATATGCACAAAGTAAAAACTTCTATTACTTCACTGGACTAGAAGAATCGGATGCTATGTTATTATTATTTAAACAACCCGTTACTATTTTAAATAAAACAGGTACTGAATTTATTTTTGTAAAAAATCGTGACCCACAAAAAGAATTATGGACGGGTAAAATTTTAGGCGTGGAAGGTGTAAAGGCTCGTTATAAAATGGAGAATGTTTTTACCAACGACCAATTTGTTCCTAACACTATTGATTTTAGCAGTATTGATTCTATTTACTCCGCTTATCGCGGCGAGGGAATTTTTTCAAAATACAAAAGAGTAGAAGATCCCCTTTCTCATATGGCGAATATTGTAGATAGTATTATCAATACACAAAACAAGCCTATTGCAGGAAGAAGCACACAAATGATATTAAGTAGTCTGCGTGGTATTAAACAACCAGAGGAGATTGCTTTAATTGCAAAAGCTGCTGCTATTAGCTGCGAAGGCCATAGCGATGTAATGCGTGCCATTAAACCAGGCATGGCTGAATACCAAGCACAAGCCATTATGGAATATCATTTTAAAAACAATGGTTCTGAGTATCCGGGTTACCCTAGTATTAATGGCGCTGCAGAAAATTCATGCGTACTACACTATATCACTAATTTAAAAACCATCAATGAGGGTGAAATGTTATTAAGTGATTGCGCTGCTGAATACCATGGCTATAGTGCAGACGTTACAAGAACAGTGCCTGCTGGTGGAAAATTCACAGCCGCTCAAAAAATAATTTATGAATTAGTATTAAAAGCACAAGATGCAGGTATTGCCGCTTGTATACCAGGCGCTCCCTTTGCTGCCGCAGATGCTGCAGCAAGAAAAGTAGTAAACGATGGTTTAATAGAATTAGGCATTGCTGCGAATGAAACAGAGGCCAGAAAATATTTTCCGCATGGCACTTCGCATCATTTAGGACTTGATGTGCACGATATGGGACCGCGTACATTATTACCAGGTGTGGTCTTAACAGTGGAGCCAGGAATTTATATTCCACCAGGAAGTAATTGTGATAAAAAATGGTGGAGCATTGGTGTAAGAATTGAAGATGATATTTTAATTACTGAAACTGGTAGTAAAAATTTATCGGCAGGTGCTCCTCGTACCGTGGAGGCTATTGAAAAAATGGCTAAAGAGAAAAGTATATTTAAAAAATAAATTTTCGTTCATTGAAATAAGATTCAATAAAAAAACCTCACCGAATTATGGGTGAGGTTTTTTTGTGGAGTCGAGGGGAGTCGAACCCCTGTCCAAACAATGTTACCATTGGTCTTCTACATGCTTATTGTTTTATTACTTGTCGGCGAATAGCAGGAAAAACACAAACCAATTATTCGCTTAGCTGGATAGTACTTAAATAAAAGGCACAGCCTACTTTTATCGCATCCTGTTTTGTTTTTAATTAGGCTGAGGAGCGGGCAACAGGCCTGCCTTCTCTCTCGACCAAAATGGAAGTTAATTCACTGAATTAAGCAGCCATGGCAAAATTTGCTTCGCCTTTTGATTGTTTGGTATTCAGATTAAAGTGCTAATTACCCAACGCACTGCATGCTTACCCCAACCGCTACGACTGCTGTCAAAACCATACGACCCCAATTGTATCTTATGAGATAAAACTTATTTCGAACCTACAAAATTACAACTTTTAAATGGATTACTTAAATAATCGCCAAAAGTCAAGCCCCAATGCATACAGCATCAAGCCAAACATGAGCATCATACCAACTATTTGAGCGTATTCCATAAACTTATCACTAGGTTTCTTTCCAGTGATCATCTCAACGATAATAAATAAGGCATGCCCTCCATCCAAAGCAGGTATAGGCAGTACATTCATAAAGGCAAGTATAATAGAAAATATCGCTGTTAATGTCCAGAAACGCTCCCAATCCCAAGAAGAAGGGAAAGTATTACCAATACTTATTAAACTCCCTAAAGAATCATTTGGGTTTACTTTACCTGAAAAAATTTGCTTGATGCCTTGAAAATAATTGTCCAAAGTAGTAAAGCAACGTTTGGTTCCTTCGGGAATGGCTTGTAAAAAAGTAAATTCTTTATGTACGGTTGTAAATAATGCATAAGGTAGTTTTACAAACAACCCTAATTGACCTGACCCGTTAATTAATGTTTTTATATACACAGTATCCTCTCCTCTTTTAGCAGTAATCATAACAATGGAATCGGCATACTTTTGTTTCACTTCTATAAACTCATATTGATATTGAACACTTTCATTATTTATTTTTAATAAAGTGTCATTCTTATTAAAAGCTCCTTGTAATACCACTGCCGATTTTCCTACCGAATCAATAATCACTGGCACACGAGGTAATACAAATGGTGCTGTCTTTTTAAATTTAGCAATTGAAGTAGCTAAACTTGCTGGAATATTTAAAGAAACAATACTATCTGCTCTTTTAACTTGTATAGTTTTAGGATTTGATAATATTAATTTAGATTCCAAAGCATCAAAATTTTCTAGTTCTTTATTATCTAAAGAAACTATAATATCACCTTCTTGCACACCCATATCTTTTGCTAATTTACTTGCATGAACCCCATAAGTAACATTTTTTGCAGGTAAATAATCTTCCCCCCAATACCAACCAATACCTATAAAAATAACAATCGCTAAAATTATATTAACAAACACCCCTCCTAGCATTACAATTAATCTTTGGTAGGCTGGCTTTGATCTTAGTTCCCAACTTTCAGGTTCTTTTTTTAATTGTTCTTTATCCATACTCTCGTCAATCATCCCAGCAATTTTCACATAACCCCCAAAAGGAATCCACCCGATGCCATACTCTGTTTCTCCAATCTTTTTTTTCCAAAGGCTAAAACCTGGATTAAAAAATAGATAAAATTTTTCTACCCTGGTTTTAAATAAGCGAGCGGGTATAAAATGTCCTAACTCATGTAGCACGACCAATATTGAAAAAGATAAAATAAATTGTGCTGTTTTCACACCCACTGATACAAAATCCACTGCTAACATTTCCATATATTATAATTGTATTAAAGAAGCTGCAAAATTACGCGCCTCGCCATCGGTTTCAAAATAATCTTCCAAGGTTGGTTCTGAGATATAATTAATTTTTTCTAAGGTTTTTTCTATCAATTCTGTCATCTCCAAAAAGCCAATTCTATTTCTCAAAAAAGCATACACTGCTATTTCATTTGCTGCATTTAAAATGCAAGGTGTATTGCCTCCCTTTTCCATTGCTTCTTTAGCTAAATATAAATTTCTAAAGGTTTTCATGTCTGGTTCATCAAAACTTAATTGATTAGGTTTATCAAAAAGATATCGAGGAAAACTATTTTTTAATCGCTGTGGAAATGCCATTGCATATTGAATAGGCAATTTCATATCTGGTAGTCCCATCTGCGCTTTAATACTACCATCTTCAAATTGAACCATGCTATGAATAATACTTTGAGAATGTATAACTACTTTTATTTGATTCGGCGCCAAGTTAAACAACCACTTAGCCTCAATCATCTCTAACCCTTTATTCATCAATGTTGCAGAGTCTATTGAAATTTTTGCGCCCATAGACCAATTAGGATGTTGTAAAGCATGATCTCGTTTTACATTCACCAAAAAATTTGGTTTCTTTCCTAAGAAGGGACCACCACTTGCTGTTAAAATAATTTTTTCAATAGGATTATTTTGTTCTCCTACTAAACATTGAAAAATGGCAGAATGCTCGCTATCCACAGGAATAATAGCCGCTTTGTTTTCTTTTGCTTTTCGCATAACAATATCACCTGCCACTACTAAAGTTTCTTTATTCGCTAATCCAATCGCTTTGCCATTCTCTACTGCAGTTAAAGTTGGTTTTAATCCAGCAAAGCCAACAATGCCCGCCATCATGAAATCGTAACAATCCATAGCGGCCACTTGTTCTAATGCTTCTTCTCCCGCAAAAACTTTAATAGGTTTCCCTTCTAAAGCTTTTTTTACAATTGCATATTTTGTAACATCTACAATCACTACCATATTGGGCGTAAATTGCAACGCTTGTTCAATTAATAATGATTCATTGGAATGTGCTGTTAAAATTTCAGCCACAAATAATTCAGGATGCGCAGCAATCACCTCCAGTGTTTGTTTCCCTATAGATCCTGTTGATCCGAAAATGGCAATTCTTTTTTGATTCATCCAATACTTTTCTTAGAAATTAAAATTAAGCTATTATTTTTTTATGGCGCAATATATTGCGTTAACTCATTGGCAATGGTACGATCGTTACTTAAACGCGGTACTTTATTTTGACCTCCCAATTTGCCCTGACTTCTCATATAATTAATAAAAGCATTTTTTTGCATTTGATTAATATGCAAGGGCGCTAAAATAGATCCTGCTATTAAATCTTCGTAGTAAGCGTTTTTACTACATAAAACCTCGTTCAATTTTTTACTAAATAGCACCATATCTGAAGGCTTTTTCTCAAATTCTATAAACCATTCATGGTAGCTTTTTCCTTGCGCTTGTTGAATATACGGGGCTACTGTGAACTCAATTACCGACACTTTCATTTCGGCAGCAACCTCTAATAGTGCTTGCTCTACTTCTTCCCCAATCACATGCTCACCAAAAGCTGATATAAAATGTTTAATCCTTCCAGTTACTACTAATCTGTAGGGGTCAATACTTACAAACTTAACGGTGTCCCCTAATGCATACCCCCATAAACCTGCATTACTATTAATAACCATTGCATACTGCTCCCCTACTACAACGTCTGCTAGCATAATTCTTTTGGGCTTATCCTCCTGCACATTTGCTAAAGGAATAAATTCATAAAAAATTCCGCTATTGGTATTTAATAATAAACCTTGTTCGGACCTTGTATCTTGATAAGCGAAAAAACCTTCACTTGCAGGGAATAATTCAATGGTATCAATTTGCTTCCCGATGGTTTCAAATAACTTAGATTTATAAGGCTCAAAGTTCACTCCTCCTTGCACCAATAACTGAAGATTTGGAAAAACATCCTTAACAGGCTTTCCGGTTACTTCTACGATTCTATCAAAGTACATTTGTACCCAAGGTGGGATACCCCCTATTAAAGTAAGATCCTTGCCCACTGTTTCTGCAACTATTTTATCTAATTTTTCCTCCCACTGCTCCATACAATTGGTTTCAAAGCTTGGTAGTTGATTTCCTCTTAAATATTGAGGTATATGATGATTCACAATACCACTTAACCTACCTGTTGGAATACCCCCAACGCGTTCTAATTCGGGCGACCCACTTAAAAATATCATTTTCCCGCCTGCAAATTGGGTTCTCCCTGTTACAGACATATAAGCTAGGATGGCATTTCTGGCACCATTAATATGATTATCAATGGAATCTTTGGTAATAGGAATGTATTTAACCCCGCTTGTGGTACCGCTGGTCTTGGCAAAATAGATAGGACGACCCTTCCAAAGCACATTTTGAGTGCCATTTTTGATTTGGTCTATATAGGGTTTAAATTGCTCGTAATCTCTTAAGGGGACTGCCAGTTGAAAGCTGTGATAGTCATTGATCTTGTCAAAATGGTGTTCTTTGCCAAAAATAGTAGTCTTTCCTACCTTAATTAATTGATTTAGAATGTCTTGTTGATCTTTTAAGGCGTTTTTACGATCCTTTTGTATTTGTCGATGAATAACTCCTGCAAAGGGCTTGGCCAATAAAGATTTGACATTAATCATATTCGGATACGTTGAAATAGATAGAACGGGGCGAAATTAGGTACTAATTTAGTTATTGTCAAATGACTTTAAGCCTTACAAGTCAATTAAATGCAGGTTTTTAACGCAATTGTGGCCTAGTATTATATTTTTTGAGAATTAATTGCAAATTGGGATAAAAATAATTACCTTTGCCGTCCTAATTTTGGACATTTATGCTAGCAGTAGTTAAAATCGCAGGACAACAATTTAAAGTACAAGCAGGAGATAGCTTGTACGTACCTCACCTGCAAGGTAAAACCGGAGATAAAGTTGAATTCAACGATGTATTATTCGTTGATAATAATGGAAGTATCTCTTTTACTAGTAAAGTAAAAGTGAAGGCTGAAATTTTAAACGACTTAGTACAAGGTGATAAAGTTATCGCCTTTAAAATGAAAAGACGTAAAGGTTTCCGCAAGAAACATGGTCACAGAACACATTACACACAAATTAAAATCGAGAACATCGCTTAATC
>CAINWZ010000126.1 GCA_903854725.1 uncultured Bacteroidota bacterium | reverse complement strand
CGGTGCTATGGAGCTAATGTATTCTTTAATTTCTTCGTTGGTCATTGTTATAAATTAACTTCTAAATTTTTTAAATCATTTCAACGCACTTAATCTTCTCTTCTTTATCCTTTAAACTCTCCTCTAATTTGCTCACGTGTCATTCCTAATTTAATTTTCTCTTGTAAGGAAATTAAAGAGTGTAATAAAGCTTCGGGGCGAGGAGGGCATCCAGGAATGTACACATCCACTGGAATAATATGATCGGCTCCTTTTACTACTGAGTAAGTATTGTAAAAAAACGGACCACCGCTTATAGCGCAAGCGCCCATAGCGATCACGTATTTAGGATCGGCCATTTGATCGTATAATCTTTTCAATACTGGCGCCATTTTATTGACAATGGTACCTGCTATAATAATTACATCTGCTTGACGTGGTGAAGCTCTTGCTACTTCAAAACCAAAACGTGAAAAGTCGTATTTGGCTGAAGCAGTAGACATCATTTCAATACCACAACAGCTTGTGGCAAAAGACAAGGGCCATAAAGAATTGGAACGTGCCCAATTAATCACACTATCAAAAGTACTTACAACAATTCCACCACCTGGTGTTTCGTGGACGATACCTGGAAAAGGTTCGTTACCAGCAATATTTTCTCTTAATTCCATTTTAATGCACCTTTTTTATGAGCGTATAAAAAGCCCATGAATAATATAAATATGAAAACAATAATTTCAATCAAGGCAACGATACCCACTTTTTTTACCACTACAGCCCATGGGTATAAAAAAACCAACTCTACGTCAAAAATTAAAAATAATAGGGCGAATAAGTAATAACCCACATTAAATTGATGCCAAGGAGAGGTGTCGGTAGGAATACCACATTCATAAGCTTGTCCTTTTTGAGGATTTTTACTTCCTTTGACTAAAATTTTTCCTACTAAAATTCCGCCAGCGGAAAATGCAATAGCGGCAATTAACAAAGCAATTAATGAAATAGCACCCATAGTAATTTAGGTATAAAAATGATGCTGTAAAGTAGCAATAAAATGGCTAATAAATCCTTAGGTAATCCACATCTAATCCACGTATTAGGTCATTTTATTAAAGAAAAAGGCCAAGTCTGATAATTATCATCATTTGACATTGAAAACTATACTAATAAATTAGAATTTATAGGACAGCGTGGTTCCGTAAATGGCAGGATCGCCAAATTGAATAACCCCAAAATCATACCCATAAGAAATGTATTTTGTTCCAGATAGGTTTTTTGTCCAAAATGATAAAGCGATTTTAGGAGACGCTACACCTGCCTTAGCATTTAATAAATGATAAGGAGATTGCTGAATAGTATTGGATACATCAAAATAAGTGGTCCCAATATATTTCCATTCTCCTCTTACAAACATATTTACATTAGCTTTTAAAGGATAAGTATATTGAGCAGCTAATAAAGAGGTCATGGAAGGGGTGAAGATGGGATGTTTGCTTGCTAAATTTACACTTTCACCTTGTGAGGCGATTTCTAATTTGTCAAAACTAGCATCGGTGCTTCCGAATGCATATTGTAATAATAAACCTTTTGCTGGGATGGCTAATACTTCTACCTCTATTCCTTTACTTGTTAATTGACCCGTATTTTTTGTAATAGTAATAGCATCAGGTAATACTAAGCTAGGCACTTGTGCATCGGTAATTTTTGCATAAAATAAAGCAACATTTAAAATCAATTTATTATGTAACCAATTGTTTTTAATACCCGTTTCAAAGTTATTGCTGTATTCTGGTAAATAGCCTATAAGTGGCGGCTGTGAAGGATCTGAAGAGAGGGGTGATAGACCTCCTGCTCTAAATCCTCTACTGTAACTTCCGTACCATAAGCTATTGATATTTACTTGATAGTCCAGCGATAATTTTGGAGATAAGGCGTTAAAATGAGTTCGACCTAAAGTATCAGGTCTAGTAATATAAAGGTCGTTACTTGGATCATGTTGGTATTCGCCTAAAACAGATTGAGATTGATTTTCATAATCGTTACGTAATCCAAAACTAATATTCAATTGATCCGTTAAGGCGTAAGCTGCTTGACCATATAAAGCAAATCCTTTTTTAATAGTAGTACTACTGCTAATGATACTAAACAATGAATCTCCTATCATCATTAAGTTCGCGTCCATGCCAAAACGAGTAGCTTGTTTGACAGGGGCGTCTTGATAAAACAAGAAAGCGCCTGCAGTCCATTTAAATTTAGTATTACTAGTGTTGCTACTAAATTTAAAATCTTGTGTCAGTACTTTATTATTATTCCATTTATTTCCATAATTATTAATTACAGAAACAGCGTCTATGGGTGAGAAATCGCCATCTATGGGGGTGGTGTAATACCGATAATTTTGCTGATAAGCTGTTTGACTGCTAAAATTAAAAGCATCGCCAGTATAATGAACAGACAAGCTAGTATTAGTTGTTTGGTCCATCATGGTAGTGGTGCTGTTTTGATTTAATGAATACGGATTGGCAAAAGCTTCTTCAGCTATAAATGCCAATGGGAAGGCCCCTTTGTTTTTATTTAGATGATGTTTGAAATTTACATTTATATTCCAACGATCGTTTACTAAGTATTTTAAAAAATAATTGCCAGACAATCCATCTTGTTGATCGTAACTACTATTGGTAAATTCATTGGTATAAAAACCATCTCTTTTATTATATAGTAATGCCGCACCAGCAAATAATTTATTTTTAATGAATGGAGTTTTATACCCAATAGTAACTCTTTGTTGATTAAAATTTCCTACACTCATGTCGACAAATCCTGTGGTAGTATTATTGGGTTGTTTAGTAATAATATTGATGACGCCACCCATGGCATTTCTTCCATACAAAGTACCTTGCGGGCCTCTTAGTACTTCAATTCTTTCAATATCAAATAAAGTAGGTATATAAGTATCTAAGCTAAATTGATTCACGCCATCTATATAAGTTGCTACCGTTGGATCGTAAGAGCTAGTGGCAATGCCTCTTACAGAGGTTACCGCACGACCATCGCCTGGGTCTGCACTATATAAGTTGGGAATGATGCCTGTAATTTCTTTGGTATTCCACAATCCAAAATCGGTTACTTGCTTGGCACTTAATGCGGTGATACTGGAAGGAATTTTTTGAACTAGTTCTTCTTTTTTTTGTGCAGTTACCATTACCTCGTCTAATTGATTGGTAGACTCCTGGAGAATTAATTTTACTGAAGCATCTTGTACATTGGAAGCAACTATAATTTCGGAAGCGTATAATGCGTATCCTAATGACTTTATTGAAATGGTATACTTTCCTTTGTTAATTTTTTTAAATTCAAATTCACCTTTATGATTGCTAGTTGTGTTGAGTGAAGTATTTAAAATTGAAATGGAAGCACCTTCAATTGGGTTTCCTTTTTTATTTTGAATAATGCCGGTAATGCTTTGGCTATTTGTAGTCAGTGTTATGAATAAACAAAATAATACAAGTAGCTTTTTTTTGATGGGGGTAGACAAGTCTTAATTTTTTATAAGTTGCAAAGATAAGTGTAAAAATGACCCAACTTGCCTATTTGTAGCATTGAAAAATAAATTAACCAAAAAAATAAAACATTAAACAATCACTAGTAATGATTGTGGTTCAATACTTATAAAAATGTCATCGCTTTCGGTTTCTAAAGCTTCCCCATCAACATGGATGGGCATTCCTTTTGGGTATTGAATGGTAACTTGTTTTATAGAACGTATACTTACTTTTTTTGATGCGTGAATTGTTTTATTAAATAATCGAACAGCAAGTATAGCAGCTTTTACAATAGAATGTGGTTTTATAATAACCATTTCAAGTTGTGCATCTTGTAAATCAGAAAAAGGAGAAATATAGGCATTGCTACCAAATTGATTTGCATTGGCAATAGTTAGTGAGAATACTTTTTCTTTTGATCCATTATTGATACTAATTTCAATGGGTTTATAATGAAACAATGTATGAATAGTAGATTTTGCATAATTGATAAAACCTCTATTGCTGCCTTTTGAAAAGCGATGTGCTACTGCAGCGTCGAAACCAATGCCAGTAGTGCAAAAAAACATTCTATCATTAATTTTACCAACGTCAATGGCAATTTCTTTTCCTTGTAAAGCTTTGCTTAATGCTGCTTCAAATTGTAGTGGCAATTGTAAATGTCTTGCCAATCCATTGCCTGAGCCTATTGGTATAATACCCAATGGGATGGTAGTTTCAGCTAAAACAGATGCTACTTCATTTACGGTTCCGTCGCCGCCAATGGCAATAATTCTAGACGCTTTTTGTTCAATAGCTTTTCGAGTTAGCGCAATAGCTTCTAATGGCTTGGTGGTTTCCCAAATAAATACATTGGGAATCGCATGCAATATTTCTAACCATTGCTTTTTTTGCGCTTCATTTTGAATACCCGCATTGGGGTTGTAGATAAAATGAATCATGAGAAGCAAAATTATTTAATATAAATCATATTTGAAGTAATATTACTTACAGGAAGCCCATTTTTGATTAAAAAAAGGTACTTTAGAGTGTGAAAAAACTAATCACCATTGGTTGTTTATTAGGCTTGGTCATCTCTATGTGTGGATTGCCACTTTTTTATGCTTTTCAAAAGCATTTGCACAAACAATCTCAATTTAATTACATACTACATCATCCGCAAGAAAAGATGGAGGGCTTAGTGCGTATTACGGTGGATGAAATTGACAATTTACCAATGGGGTATGAATGGGAAGAGACTGGAGCTGAATTTAGGCATCAAGGGATGCTATTTGATATAGTGAGCGTAAAAAAAATAAACTCAAAATTTGAGATCACGGCATTGGCAGATGAATTGGAAGTGACTATGGAAAAGACACATGACGAATTGGCTCATCAGCAGCAAGAAAATAATAAAAAGGCACAAAAAATATTTAAATGGGTTTTTGCACCTTATATTAATGAGACTAAGTCAACCAACTTCGTGTTTAATAATTTTCAATTATTAATTTTTCCTAGAGTAAAGCAGGATATTTTACATCAGTGGAATGCTTGTCCTTATATGCCTCCTAAAGTGAACGCTTAATCATTAAGCTGTATTTCATTTTTCACTTTATTAT
>CAINWZ010000125.1 GCA_903854725.1 uncultured Bacteroidota bacterium | reverse complement strand
GACACGTGAGCAAATTAGAGGAGAGTTTAAAGGATAAAGAAGAGAAGATTAAGTGCGTTGAAATGATTTAAAAAATTTAGAAGTTAATTTATAACAATGACCAACGAAGAAATTAAAGAATACATTAGCTCCATAGCACCGGCAGCAAGTTTCGACGAAACAGGCGAATGGTTAAATGTAATTATTGAGTCCACTCAATTAAAGCCAACGATGGCCGCATTAAGAACGGGCAAGATGCAAATGAATTATTTGTTTTGTTTGACCTGTGTTGATTTTAAAACACACTTAACCATGGTATATCATTTGTCGGCCACTACCCACCGTCAAAGCATTGTCATCAAATCAAATTTAAATCGCGAACAAGCAGTCATTGAAACAGTTTGTGATATATGGAGAACAGCCGAATTTTTAGAGCGTGAAGTATTTGAAATGTTTGGCGTAGATTTTACCAACCATCCCGATTTAAGAAAATTAATTTTGGAGGACGACTTCAAAGGCTACCCATTAAGAAAAGATTTTGAAGACCCTATCAACATGATAAAATTATAATAGGCACATGTACAATCAAACTGAAATATTAAAAGATACCAGCGAATTAGGTGCCGAAGGCGAATTGGTTATTAATATGGGACCTCAACACCCTGCCACTCACGGTGTACTTCATTTAGTAGTTACTTTAAATGGAGAAACGATTAAAAAAATTGAACCCCATTTAGGATACATCCACCGTTCTATCGAAAAAATGTGCGAGAGTTTAACGTATCGCCAATTTATTTACGTGACCAGTAGAATGGATTATTTGTCGTCTCATATCAATAATTTAGGTTGTGCTTTACTAGTTGAAAAAGGCATGGCCATTGAAGTACCTGATCGCGCCAAATACGTGCGTGTAATTTTAAGTGAATTAACCCGTATTGCCTCACATGAATTGTGGCTGGGTGCTATGGCAATGGACTTAGGTGCTTTTACTCCTTTTTTCTACGCCTTTAGAGAAAGAGAAATGATTACCGATATCATGGAAGATACTTGCGGTGCAAGATTAACCATGAACTATATTGTTCCAGGTGGTTTGATGTATGATATTCATCCCGATTTTCAAAAGAAGGTAAAAGCATTTATCACTCAATTCAAATCTAAAGTGAATGAGTACGAGGATTTAGTAACGAACAATATTATTTTCCAAAGCAGAACCAAGGGCGTGGGTATATTAAGTGCCGAAGACGCTATTTCTTATGGTTGCACTGGGCCTGTTGCACGTGCTAGTGGCGTGAGTTGTGATATCAGAAAAATTTATCCTTACGAAGTGTATGACAAAGTAGAGTTTGATGAAGTACTAGAAACGGCAGGCGATTCTTTTGCCCGCTACATGGTGCGCGTGAAAGAAATGAATCAATCAATCCGCATTATTGAACAATTAATTGACAATATTCCAGAAGGTGATTTTGTAGGCAAAACAAAAAATGTTTTAAAATTACCTAAAGGAGAATTTTATACTAGAGTAGAAACGGCAAGAGGTGAATTAGGTGTATTTGTAGTAAGCGAAGGCGGTACTACCCCCCACAGAATTAAATTTAGATCTCCAGGATTTTCTAACCTTTCGGTATTAAATCATATTGCTGCAGGAAGTAAGATTGGAGATTTAATGGCGAGCATGGGTACCTTGGATTTAGTGATACCCGATATTGATAGATAAGGAGGAGTTGATAAATGAATTTTAGTTAGACCTATATATAAATAGATTAAGCATGTTTAGTTTAGAAGGAATTACAACCAATGTTCAAGATTGGTTATTTATGAAGTTCAATCCCACATTGGCATTGGCCATAGAATGTGTTATTGTTATTTTATTAGCCATTAGTTTATTTGCCATCCTAGGTTTGGTATTGGTGCTCATGGAAAGAAAAGTAGCAGCGCATATTCAAATTCGCTTAGGGCCTAATCGTGTAGGACCAGGTGGAATGTTTCAAACCGTAGCCGATACTTTAAAATTAATTATGAAAGAAGGCTTGGTGCCTGATATGGCAGATAAGTTTTTATTTAACTTGGCTCCTTTTGTAGTAATGATGGTGGGTATGTTATTATTGGCTCCTATCGCATTTGCTAAGAATTTTCAAATTTGGGATATTAATATTGGAGTATTATATATCTCTTCTGTTTCGTCTTTATCTGTAATTGGTATTCTAATGGCGGGCTGGGCTAGTAATAATAAATATTCTTTATTAGGCGCGATGCGCAGTGGAGCTCAAATAGTAAGCTATGAATTGTCTGCAGGCTTTGCAGTATTAACCATTGTAGTACTTACAGGAAGTTTACAACTTTCAGAAATTGTTAATGCACAACAAAATGGATGGTGGATTTT
>CAINWZ010000124.1 GCA_903854725.1 uncultured Bacteroidota bacterium | reverse complement strand
TAATGTTTCCAATGCCGATAACACGCGTTTTAGAAATGTCTGGCGCTACTAATTTTAAAGCAAAACTGAAAGAAACATCTCTTAAAGAGGATGCGACTTCGGCGCAAGCGGATCAACTACCTACTTATAATTGTTGGAGTGCCGATGGAGATGTTTCTGCTAATCTAGTTTTTGTAAACTATGGTTTGCCAGAAGATTATGAAACGCTTGCTAAATATGGTATTGATGTAAAGGGAAAAATAGTAATTGCAAAATATGGTAGAAGCTGGAGGGGTATTAAACCAAAAGTGGCACAAGAACACGGTGCCATTGGTTGTTTAATTTATTCTGATCCTATTGATGATGGTTATGGAGCAGGTGATGAATATCCAATAGGCTCTTTTAAAAATGATCAAACGGTACAAAGAGGATCGATAATGGATATGGTTATTTATCCTGGTGATCCAACAACACCAAATATTGCTTCAACAGCAAACGCACCAAGAGTAGATCATAACGATGCGGTTAATTTATTAAAAATTCCAGTGCTTCCCATTAGCTATGGAGATGCAGCGCCTTTGTTAAAAGACATGGCAGGACCCGTAGCGCCAAAAAATTGGGGAGGCGGACTTCCTTTTACTTATCACATTGGCCCAAGTAAATCTATTGTTCATTTAAAACTAGCCTTTGATTGGAAGTTAAGACCAGGTATTAATGTAATTGCGACTATCAAGGGCTCCGAATTTCCAGACCAGTGGGTTATTAGAGGCAATCATCATGATGGCTGGGTAAACGGTGCCGCAGATCCAATTAGTGGCATGGCGGCAGAATTAGAAGAAGCAATTGCTATTGGTGGTTTATTAAAACAAGGATGGAGACCCAAAAGAACCTTGGTGTATTGTGCTTGGGATGCGGAAGAACCAGGACTAATGGGTTCTACAGAATGGGTAGAAGATCATGCTGCGGAGTTACAAGCAAAAGCAGTTGCTTATATTAATTCAGATGGAAATGAAAGAGGGTTTTTGGGTGCCGAGGGTTCTCACGCGTTCGCACCTTTTATTACTGAAATAAGTAAAACAATTATAGATCCTCAAACAGGGGTTTCTGTTTTTGAAAGATCTAAAGCTGCAAGAGCAACAAGTGCTAGCACCACTGCTTCAAAAAAAGAAGCTTATTCGGCTACCGCATTTCCTTTAGCCGCAATGGGTTCTGGTTCTGATTATTCTTCCTTTATTCAACACCTTGGTATTCCCTCTTTAAATATTGGATATGGTGGTGAGGGCGAAGGTGGAGAATATCATTCTATATATGATTCCTATGATATGTACCGTCGTTTTAAAGACCCAACCTTTATTTATGGAGTAACACTTGCACAAACAGCTGGAAGGGTTTCGTTAAGACTTGCCGATGCAGATGTGCTGCCTTTTGATTATAGGGTTTTACACACAACGATTAAAGGATATATAAATGAATTAATAAATAATGTAGATCAGCTAAGAGAAAAGACGGCAATAGAAAACGAGTTGGTAAACAAAAAAGCCTATGCGTATGCAGCAGATCCTACAGAGGGCTTAACCACACCAAAGGCCGTGGCAGAAGTCCCTTATGTTGATTTTTCAGCAATACTTAATGCACTTGCCAAATTAGAAAAAGCGGCAGCACATGTAGAAGAAATTAAAGCCAACGGAACTGCTGCAGAAATAGCAGCCCTAAATTCAAAAATTTATACTGCAGAACAAAAATTATTGTCAGAAGCGGGCCTACCGCGTAGACCCTGGTTTAAACATACTATTTATGCGCCTGGTTTTTATACAGGATATGGCGTTAAAACGGTTCCGGGAGTACGCGAGGCGATAGAACAAAAGAATTGGGCAGAAACCAAAGAACAAATTAATGAAACGGCGAAAGCCATCGAAAAACTTTCTGTGTATTTAGATGCATTATAGCATGTAAATTTGCAAATGCCTTTTCAATTACAATCTACCTATACCCCGTCGGGCGATCAGCCAACCGCGATACAACAGCTCACCGACGGGGTGTTGGAAGGAGAGCGCTACCACACATTATTGGGCGTTACAGGTAGTGGTAAAACTTTTACCATCGCCAATCTTATTCAAAATGTTCAAAGACCTACATTAGTATTAACACACAATAAAACACTGGTGGCTCAATTGTATGGCGAGTTCAAACAATTTTTTCCCAACAATGCGGTGGGGTATTTTGTTTCGTATTATGATTACTATCAACCCGAAGCCTATCTACCCACCTCGGGCGTTTATATAGAAAAAGATTTAAGCATCAACGAAGAGCTTGATAAACTAAGGCTTCAAGCAACTGCACAACTTTTAAGTGGACGACGCGACATCATTATTGTGGCAAGCGTTAGTTGTATTTATGGAATGGGCAACCCCACTGAATATGAAAAAGGAATTATTAGAATTGAACAAGGAATGATTTTACCAAGACAAGCCTTTTTACACGCGCTTGTAAATAGTCTTTATCATAGAACCGTTACAGAATTTGATAGAGGATCTTTTCGGGTAAATGGAGATACGGTAGACATTCGACTGCCCTATGTAGATTATGGCTATAGAATTACCTTTTTTGGAGATGAAATAGAATCTATAGAAAGCATCGAAGTAGAAAGTGGAAAAAGAATAGAGACAATGGAAAACGCAGCAATTTTTCCAGCGAATTTATATTTAGCACCCAAAGAAATAGTACAAGAAATCATTCATGAAATACAAGATGAAATGCGCGAGCAGGTGGAGTATTTTAAAAATACCGGCAAGCATATAGAAGCACAAAGAATAAAAGAAAGGGTAGAATATGATGTTGAAATGATTAGAGAATTGGGATACTGCACGGGCATTGAAAATTATTCTAGATTTTTTGATAGAAGAAAACCGGGCACAAGACCCTTTTGTTTATTGGATTATTTCCCCAAAGATTTTTTATGTGTGATAGACGAGAGTCATGTAACTATTCCACAAATTTCCGGCATGTTTGGCGGAGATAGAAGTAGAAAAATGAATTTAGTAGAATATGGTTTTAGACTTCCAAGCGCGATAGACAATCGCCCGCTTAATTTTAATGAGTTTGAAAACATGATTGGCCAGTCTATTTTTGTAAGTGCCACCCCTGGAGAATATGAATTAGAAAAAACAGGCGGTTTAATTATTGAGCAAGTAGTAAGGCCTACAGGATTATTGGATCCACCGATTGAAGTGCGCCCTACTAAAAACCAAATTGATGATTTATTAGAAGAAATTGCCATGCAAGTGGAAAAGGGTGATCGCGTTTTAGTAACCACCCTTACTAAAAAAATGGCCGAAGAAATGGATCGATACTTGAGTAGAATACAAATAAAATCAAAATACATTCACAGCGATATTGACGCATTAGAGCGTGTTGAAATTTTAAGAGAATTAAGATTGGGCGTTATTGATGTTTTAGTAGGCGTAAATTTATTAAGAGAAGGATTAGACCTACCAGAAGTATCGCTGGTAGTGGTTTTAGATGCAGACAAAGAGGGCTTTTTAAGAAATGAAAAATCATTAACGCAAACTGCCGGAAGGGCCGCAAGAAATGTAAATGGACGTGTAATTTTTTATGCAGATCAAATTACGAAAAGCATGCGCCGCACGATGGATGAGACCAATAGAAGAAGAGATAAGCAAATAAAATACAATTTCGAAAACCATATTACACCTACCACAATTGTTAAAAGTATTGAACAGGTAATGGCACAAAGTGCAGTGCTTGATATAAAAGGATATTCGCTCAATAATATAAATATTAGAACCACCGATGACCTAGTCTTGGTAGCAGATGCAGAAAGTGAATACAAAACAATACCCCAATTAGAAAAAGCGATATCGCAAACAAAAAAACAAATGGATAAGTTTGCAAAAGCTTTAGATTTTATGGAAGCAGCCAAACTGAGAGACGAAATGTTTAGATTAGAAGCATCTCTTGAAAAAATGAAAAGCGAATAAGTAAAAGCTTTAAATGTAAAGAAGCTCTCAATAATTGTATTAATTTTACAAACACAATGACCCAAATCTTAACATCAATATATAATGGATTAATTCAAACCACCTGGTTAGAAGCTATTGCTGTTATAGCTGGAATAGTTTCTGTATGGTATAGTAGGAAAGAAAATATATTGGTTTTTCCCACAGGCCTAATAAATACCATCATATATATTTATTTAAGTTTAAAGGGACATCTTTTGGGAGAAGCGAGTGTGAATGTATATTATACGGGCATGAGTTTATATGGATGGTATTTATGGACAAGAAAAAATAAAACAAACCAAGAAATTATTTTACACATAACAAAAAGTAATGGGAAAGAATGGGCACAACAGCTTTTGTTTTTTGCGGGGGTTTATGTAGTCATTTATTTTTCTTTGGTGTATATAAAACAAGCTTTTGCCCCAGAAGCTATACCCTGGGCCGATGCACTAGCAAGCGCTTCTGCCTATACAGGGATGTGGTTGATGGCAAAGAAAAAAGT
>CAINWZ010000123.1 GCA_903854725.1 uncultured Bacteroidota bacterium | reverse complement strand
TGTAATTTTTTTCATTTTTAAACATTTAAACTAGCTAGTACTTTGTTACAACATTTCTTAGCTAGTTTTTTATTAAATTAATTGGCCATTTAGGTCAATTTTAAATTCCTTCTTAATTAAACCAATTGTGCATTCAATTTCGTAATAAGATTTACCATCTGCTCGTTCAACTTTAAAAATTTGGTTGATCTTAGCACCCCTTTTTACTTTTCTAAAATTATCTAAAAAGCCTTTTGGCAGAATATTTTCAGTGATTGTATGTTCAGTTTCAATCCATTCACCCTTAATGCTAAAATTAGCTGAAGCCTTCTGACCCTCAAGTTTAAATTCAACTTCAAATTCATTTTTACCTTCTCTATCCCATGTAGCATCTTTTGCAGTTGGAAATTTAGTTTGAAAGGCTTTTAGTGCCTCAGTTGTTACCTTGGTCTTTTGGGCATGTAACATGTTTTGACTGAACATTAAAATGCCAATAATGAAATATTTTTTCATAATATTATTTTGAGCACACACTTTTTTTAGTGTAGATGCAATGATTTAAATAGTGTAAAACGATTGTGATAAATGATAAAAATAAGCAGAAGGCGGTCTAAAAATTCCAGGACAATATTCCTCTTTGTTGATCTTTGTTGAATAATCAGGACCTATTTTAATAGGAATGATGTAAGTAACAAATTCAATTAATACTTCCTGTTTGTGAAATATTACACCATTTTGAATTTGAATAACCTCTTCATGAGTATGTGGTATTTTATTGGTTTGCATTGGAGCATCTTCCTCTTCATCAAATTCTATACCAGATGCAATTAACTTTTCACCTACAAATTCAGCAAAATTCATATCCTCGTCAAGGCGTAAGCTGTTTTTATATAGACTAATTACCGCCTTAGCATCCTCATAATTTGAATAAGGCATGATCAAGGTTGTAAAGATAAAGACGATTAAAATAAAAAGTGTTAATGGTTTTTTCACATTGTAAAGTTAGTTCAATATGAATATTCATATTTTTAAATATTATGACTGGTCATTTATTATAACTCTTTATCTTCCGTTTGCCTCACTCAATAACAACAAAGGACCCACGATTTAACGCAAGTACTTGATTTTCATGTAACGAGAATAGAATATTTCATTTATCCTTTTTTAGTCCACTTTATGATGACGTTAGACAATAATGAATAAGTTAGATTTTAAGAAAAATCATGAAAATTTAATAAATCAAAAATAGATAAATTATTTTTTAGATAATTTAAATTCATCTACTACTTTTCCGCTTGATGCAATTTGTTTGAAATGCAAGGTTTCACCAATGGATTCAATATAAGTTAAGGAATGGTCTGTTGAGAAGAATTTATATGTAAATTTTTGCCAAGAATCTGGATCATTTTCTTGTTCTGGATTATATAAGTCCTGTCCGCCTGCACCAGTAACTAAATATATAATACCATTGGCTTGAGTATTGTTTACACCATCATATTTTTTATCTAAAATCCAACTACCATTCACTACTCTACCTCTAGGCGTTTTATTATCTCTTCCACCAACCATTTGTGTGCCTTTTCGGTCTGGTGTAAACTTTAATGGAAATGAACGTTGATAATTGTGCACATGGCCATTAAAAACTACATCTACCTTGCCAGCTTCAAAAACAGGAGACAATAATCTCATTTGTTGTTGTTCATAATGCTCTCTCGATGAATTAAAACCTGGATGATGGAATAATACAAAATGCCATTTAATCTCTGCTGAATTCAGTAAATCGTTTTTAACCCAATTCAATAAAACGGTATCAGTCCAGTCAACATAATTATCTGCATCTATAACAGTCCAATGTGCATTCGCATAGTTATATGAAAAATTTGACATACTTGGATAGGCTTTTCCTGCAGCAGTGTAAAATGCATTCTTATTCTCCTCTGAACCTTTCAATGTAGGCACCATGCTAGAACCCTCTTTTAAAGTAAGTCCATTTAAAGGTTGTTCCCAAAAATAGTAATAGCTTAAAGCACTTGGCGTTTTATCCATATCTCTATCTTCTGCATCATGATTGCCTACTGAGGCCAAAAAAGGAATTTTACGCATTAGAGGAGCCCCTAATGAATCAGCTTTATCGGCATTATAAATTGGCCAAAATTTTTCTGTGTAATCATTTATTAAGCCGCTATTGTATACAATGTCACCTGGTACTGCAATATAATCTGGATTTAGATTATGCATAATAGATGCTAATTTCTTTTGATCCTTTGTTAAAGCGCCGATGTCTCCAATGACAACAAATTTATAGTCTTGATTATTTGATTTTGGTGCATGCGCTATTGATTCAAAAATTACATTGTTGTTATTCAAAACACGATAATTAAAATCTTTGCCCAAGGCTAAATTTTTCAAACCAGCATGGTATACAACAAAGGGTGAAACATCTTTTACTTTTACTACATTAAAATTAATATTATTTGAAGCGATCCATTTATTATCCATTTTAATTTCAACACTCCATTTACTTATAGTATCGGTTGTATGCCAAAGTAAAGAAAGCTCAGTTGGCTTTCCTTGATAACCAAATTGTAAATATGGCTTTACTAAAAAAAAAGATTGTGCGTTTATGCTTGCAGTTATTAAGAAAAGTTGTAAAAAAACAACTGGCCATTTTTTCATGTGCATGTATTTAAAAAATAAATGTAAGTTCAATTAAATAAAAACAAGCACTTTTAAAATAAATTAATAGAAAAGTAATATGTACCTTTTTTAGCAATAAAAAAAAATATATGAATGAAAGTCTTAAACTTAAACTATAAAAAATGAACATTTCCTCACGCAGAAGCAACAAAGGACCCACGATTTAACGTAAGTCCTTGATTTTCATGTAGCGAGACCGGGATTTGAACCCGGGACCTCAGGGTTATGAAGATTTTTTGAGAAAATGAAGGCGTTGATTTGTAATGGTTTATGTTTTGGCAAAACGGAAAACGACCGATTTCAGTCAAATTCAGGGGGTGTTTTCCTCACAC
>CAINWZ010000122.1 GCA_903854725.1 uncultured Bacteroidota bacterium | reverse complement strand
GGATCTGCAACTTTCATTGCTCTTAAGTCTTTTAAATCACTTAAAGTATTTAACCAAGTTGAAGCAACACATAAACGTAAAGCATCAAAACCATAGTTGCTTTTATTGTTTGGATATTGATTGTAGTTGTCATTGTAAACATACTCCCAGTTATCACTCATATCTGTCATAATTGGATACTTAGCTGGGTTGTTAATTACATCTGCAAATTTTTGTTTGATATTTAAATCTGCATCAGTTGATTTTTTACTTAAATTAATTAGCATGCGTAATTTAAAGGTGTTCACTACTTTTTGCCATTTTTTCAAAGTTGCTAAACCATCACTTCCGCCAGAAATTTTCTCTTGGAAATAAAAGTCTCCTAAAATTGAAGTATTAGCAGCAGCAATTAATTGTGATAATTGAGTATTAGACTCGTCTAATAATTGTAAACAATTAATAAATATTTGCTTTTGGGTATCGTATTTAGGTGTAGGATTAGCCAAACCTTTCATCGCCTCTGTCATTGGTAAATCGCCCACTTTCATTGTCATATTATAGAAAATGTAAGCTTTAAAAAATTTAGCCAAAGCGCCATAAGGAGTCACATCGGTAGCATTAACAGAAGCTTTTGCAGCTTCTTTTTCCATAGCTAATATATTTTGCAAATTATTATATTGCAAACTAGTACTACCTGTCCAATATTCATTGGTACCATAATAAGTATAAGTAGACAATGTATACTGACTTAATTTATCTTCATCTCCCCCTGGAAATACCATTAAGTTATTTTCAATTTGTCTTAATAAAAGATACGCAGGAACCGATGTTGGCTGATTCGGATTTTCCGTATATTTTTCGAAAGTTTTTGTACAACTACTTACTGTGAAAGTAATCACTAAAATAAGTAGTCCAATGATTCTATTTGTTTTCATAATCTTTTGTTTGATGTTTAATTAAATTGTTTACGTTTTAGAAAACAATGTTTAAATTAATTCCATAACTACGTGTAGTAGGTGTTTGTAAGTTGTATTCTTTACTATTTCCACTATAATAAGTACGTCCAGAATATTGATCAATATCCATATCCTTGAAACGATCTGGGAAGAAGTATAATAAGTTACGTCCTACTAATGAAACATCTACTTTAGAAATAAATGAATTCTTTTTGATAAACTTTTGAGGTAAAGAATAAGTTATAACCACTTCACGCAATTTGCCATAAGTTTTTGAAACCGATGTATGTTCAAAATCATTAAAGAAACTGCTTACATAATCTTGAATATATTGCGCCACTCCTGTATTCTTTGTAAATTGTAAATCACCAAGGTTTGTAATAACCCCTGTTACTGGATCATACGTGATTTTTTTACCATTAGAAATTTGAACACCCTCACCTACATAAGTTCCTTTAAAACCAGGGTCGTTATAATGCGCAGCTTCATAAGCTCTTGCCACACCCACTGCACCTTCAGCAGTAAAGATGTTAGAACCACCTTCAATACCTTTTCTCATTACACGGTCTTGAACCACACCACCCACTTTTCCATCAAATTGGAAAGAGAAACTAAATGCCTTGTAATTAAATTTATTGTAAATAGACCAACTCCAATCAGCATCTGCATTACCCACATATTGTGCTTTTGGTAAATACACTGGGTAACCAGCACTGTTATTGATTACTTGTCCATCGGCAGTTTTTGCAGTTACGCCTGCATAAATTTTATCTACACGATCTCCTTGGTGAAACTGATAAGATTCAAAGTTAGAAGGTAAGTCCTTATAGGTTTCTGTGAAAGTTGATAAGTTAACCATTACATCCCAATTCAACCCTTTTTCGCTCCTAATAGGAGAACCCGTTAAAGAAAATTCAGCTCCTTTAATTTGTGTTTTAACCGCATTAGTTGTAAATCCTGTTATACCTGTTGTTTGAGAAATTGGGAAGTTTCTAATACCAGGTCCGTTAATATTATTAAAATAAGTTGCTGCTAAGCCAAGTCTATTTTTTAAGAACTTAATATCAAATCCAAATTCAGTACTTGTTAATTGAGAAGATTTAATATTAGAGTCAATGGCATTCAAAGGAGCACTTGCACCAGTGTTACCGTTATATACAGTTCCAATTGAGTAAGCAGGACTAGACAATGAATAGCTTGGTCCACCATAAGCACTAACATATGGGTCGCCATAACCTACTGGATAACCTGCTGGTCCGATATAAGGTGAAGTGTTAGGAGACTTAGCAGAAGCATAACTAGCTCTTACTTTTAAGAAGCTAATCACTTCAGGTAATTTCACATAATCTGAAATAACAGATGCTACAGATACTGAAGGGTAAAAGAAAGTATTATTATCAATTAATAAAGTAGAACTTTTATCTACTCTTCCTGTAGTAGTAATATTTAAGTATTTACCCAACTCTACACCTGCAGTATAATAACTACTTAAAACCAACATATTTGAATTATAATTATAGGCTCTTACTGCATTTAATGAGTTAGCGAAAGAGTATAATCCTGGCACGTTTAAATAGTCAGTAGTGGTGAAAGTAGAACGGTAATTAAAATTACGTGCGTTTACACCCGCTACCGCATCAAAAGCAATACCATTATTTAATTTGTGATTGTATTTAACTAAAGCCTCAACGTTGTTGTCAAATAATGAACGACTATCTTCTCTATAATCACCACGGTTTAATTCACGTCCATATGGGTGAGCAGAATAAGGCATTTTTTCTGTTCTTAATACATCATTTGTACTAATATTTGTTCTTAAAATAGCTTCTAAATCGTTACTTGGTTTATAAGATAAAGCAATATTACCTGTAATATCATTTTTATAATGACCACGTAACCACTCATAACTCATGAAATAAGGGTTATGATAACGTTGATATTCAGCAAACTTAGATTGAACACCTTCTTTACCTGCTTGCCAATAATCTTTCATGTCATCTATATTCCAATCGGCTCCTGTCCATACAGTTACTGAATAAATAACACTATTAGGTCCATAAGAAACATCTGGAATATTTGGAGAAAACTGACGGTTATAATTTAAGTTACCATCAATTTTAAACTTGCTACTTAAATTATAACTAGCATTAATATTGAAATTAATAGTATTTAATTTTGTATTTGGAATAATACCTTGTTGTGTTGTATTACTTAAAGACATACGCACACTTGAACGATCTGTTGCTGCAGAAAAACTTAAGTTATTAGTACTTAAAACCCCAGCTTGAATGAAACGCTTTAAATTATCCACCCCTACTGGTAAATAAGGAGTTGCTTTACGAACACCAGTAACTGGATCTATTGGGCTATTCCATTGAGGAATTAATTGGCCATTTAAAGCAGGTCCCCAAACGTCATAGTCACCATCATTTATTCCTCCACCTTTACCATCACCAAAAGCATATTGAGAATAATCTCCACCACCATATAAAGCCTGTGTTTTAGGTAATGCAATAAAACCTTTGTCTACTTGAGTAGAAGAATTGAATTCTATAGTATATCCTTTATCGTTTTTCTTAGCTCTTTTTGTAGTAATTAAAATGGCGCCATTTTGAGCACGGCTACCATAGATAGCAGTTGCGGCTAATCCTTTTAAAACTGTATATGACTCAATATCATCAGGGCTTACATTCCAAGTATCAGAAGTTACAGGAATACCATCTACTACATATAAAGAGATATTGTAACCACGTAACGAAACGTTAGGAGCTGCTAGCATCTCACGGTTAATAGCTACATCTAAACCAGCTACTTTACCTACTAAACCATTGATTGGGTTAGGCTCTCTCGCTTTCACTAAATCAGCACCTTTTACTTCTTGAATGGAATATCCTAATTTTTTTGTTTCTTTTCTTACACCCAAGGCAGTAACTACTACATCCGTTAAAGCTTGATCTTGTTTTTGCAAGATAATGATTAAATTTTCTGTACTACCAGTAATAGCAATGCTTTTTGAAGCAAAGCCTACATAAGAGATAGTTAAGTTGCCTGTTTTATTTACTGACAAAGAAAATGAACCTTCTTTGTTTGTTTTAGTAGCACTTGAAGTACCATTTAAAACTACAGTAGCAGACTCAAGTGCTGTTTTTGTATCAGCATCTATAACCTTACCTTTTATTTGAATGTTTTGTGCAAATGAGGCAATACTCAAGCCCAACAACATAAGTGGTGTTAATAACCACTTTAAAATAACTTGTTTTGATATCATATTTAAAATTTTGAAGAACAAATGTATTCGCAAAATTTTAACATATCGTTATTCCAATGTTATCTACTTGATACCAAATTGTTACCTAAAGATAAACTCGCTATTTTGGTAACAATAATTTAATTTAACAGAATGTCAAAAAGCAATTTATTAAATAATAGGTTTGCTTAATTAATAGACAACATTCAATTGACAACATTACCTATGAAAAATTATATTTTTTTAACACTTGCATCTATTCTCTTATTTACAAGTTCAGCAAATGCCCAAAAAGTAAATTATCTATCTGTTCCAGGATATAATGAGTTATCAAAAATTGACACAAACGCTTATTCTGTATTGCCTAGTGGCAGATACGTTAAACCTGCAGGTGAATCTATTCGTATTTCACATGACCCATTTGGACTAGCTATATCTCCGGATCAAAAAGTGGCTATTACCATGCATGAAAACGCCATTACTATTATTGATTTAGCCAGCATGCAGCAAAAAAGAATACCTGAATATAAAAAGAACGACTTTAACCCATTAAAGAAAGGTTCCTTCTTGGGTGTTGCTTTTCATACCAATAAAAATATTGTGTATTTAAGTGGTGGTGACGAGGGTTCCGTAGTTATATATGATTATGTTGCACATAAAAAAATAGACTCTATATTATTAGATGGAATTTTTGGCGGGATAAAATTTGAAGGGAGTTTTACAAGTGACCTAGTATACAATGCCCCAAAAAATGAATTGCTTATTTTAGATAGAGGTAATTTTAGATTAGTTAGATATAGTTTAGAGCAGAAAAAAATTATTGCCTCTATTCCTACTGGAAGACAACCTTTTGGTTTAGCAATCTCTCCAGATCAGAAAACAGTTCTTGTAGCTAATGTGGGCATGTATGCTTATCCGTTAGTGGAAGGCACCACCAAAGAAAATATACAATCTCAATACATTGGTTGGCATCCTTATGGCAACAATACAAAAGAATCTATTGAGGGTAAAGAAATTGAGGGTAAAAAAATTCCAGGACTTGGTAGCCCTAATGTAGATGAAGCTATGAGTGTATATGTTATTGACTTAACAACCAATAAAGTAAAAGCCAAACTAAAAACAGGTATGTTATTGGGAGAGCTTGTGGAAGATGCTGAAGTGATTGGAGGCGCGAGCCCCAATTCAATTGTGGTAGGTAATAAATTTGCCTATGTAACCAATGCCACGAATGATAATATTGCTGTAATTGATTATAAAAGAGGTCGCATAGTAAAACATATACCCATTACAGTGGACCAACGTATTGATAAACTAAGAGGCTTACTTCCTTTTGGCATTGACCTTTCTAAAAACGAGCAATATTTATATGTTGCCTTATTAGGATTTAATGCAGTTGCCAAAATTGATTTGAAGACTGAAAAAACATTGGGCTTAATACCTACTGGCTGGGGCACAACACGTGTGAAACTTTCTAATGATGATAAAACCATTTATGTAACTTCTTGCAGAGGTTTAGGCGCAGGCCCTAATGGAGGAAAAAACTTTAAAATACCTATTCAAGGAAGCTATATTGGAGACATTCAACTAGGTAGTTTCCAAAAAATAGAAAATCCGAATACAGAAAAATTAAAGGCCTATACAAATGAAACCATTGAAAATACATTTGTAACAAAATCTCAAACCGATAGCCTACCCTTACCCGTTTTACCAGGTAGTAAAGAAAGTCCTATTAAACATATTGTATTTATTACTAAAGAGAATAGAACTTTCGATGAAATATATGGACAGATGAAAAGTGTAAGAGGAGAAAGTTCATTAGCTAGATTTGGATTAGATGTGACTGTTATGGATAAAAATGGTATTGTTAAAAACGTAAATGTCACACCTAATCATCACAAGATTGCTAAACAATTTTCATTAAGTGATAATTTTTATTGCGATAGCGATGCCTCCATTCATGGACATCATTGGATGATGGGCGTTATTCCTAATGAGTGGGTAGAAGCTAATTCTAGTACTGAAAAAACCGCTGACTACTTTTCTACAGCACCTGGTAGAAGATTTCCTGGCTCTACAGGAAGTATGGACCCTGAAGATTACGCTGAAATTGGAGGATTATGGGAAGCATTAGATAGAAAAAAAATTAGCTATTATAATTTTGGACAAGCCAATGAAACAGCGCATGTAAGAGAAGATTGGAATGATACGGCTACTGGTGCTGCTCATATAGTCATGGTGCCTATGCAAAAAGGAGTTTGGGCAAATACTTCTCATAATTTTGCTGGTTTTAATATGAATATTCCTGATCAATTTAGAATGAATCAATTTGAAGAAGAGTTTACCAAGAAATGGTTAAACGGAAAAGATAGTTTGCCGCAATTAATTACCATGATGTTACCGAATGACCATACAGCGGGTCCTAGAACTGAGGATGGATACCCATTCACAGCTTCTTATGTAGCAGACAACGATTTAGCACTTGGTAGAACATTACATTTTTTAAGTAGAACTCCTTATTGGAAAGACATGTTGGTTATTGTAACTGAAGATGATCCTCAAGGTGGGGTTGACCATATTGATGCACATAGAAGTGTATTAATGATGGCAGGGCCTTATGTAAAAAAGAATTATGTCTCACAAACGCATGCTAATTTCGGATCTATTTTAAAAGTAATGTATAATATTTTAGCGGTGCCTTATGTAAATCAATATGATATTACTGCTTCTTTATTAACCGACTTTTTCACCAACAAGCCCGATTATACTCCTTATTATTTTGAATTCCCTAGTCAAGAAGTATTTGATTGGAATAAAGCAATGAAAAAATACAATCAACCCATTGACTGGAGAAAAATTCAACAAGGTCCAAGGATGGATAATGAGCAAGAGCAAAGATCAGAACATAAAAAAGTTTCGGGTACTATTATTGAAAATTAATGAATTCAAGATTATTGAAGCCAAAATTATTGAAGCAATTATAGCTTGAGTTTTGGAGCCAATGATAGTTTTTGCAAATATTGAATAAGCTCTTTGGGGTGATCTGTTTGTATACCTGATAGTCCTAGTTCAATACCTTTGTTCCAATAGGGTTCTCCTTCAACAGCTGCTTGCATATCCGCCCAGACTGGAATACCTTTTGATAAAGAGGCACGAACAGTTTCTTGGGTGTATTCATTCCAATTACCATCTAAAATATCAATATTAACACTGGTTAAATATTTATACATTTCTATGCTGTCTTTTACTTTAGCATTTAAACTTAATATAAG
>CAINWZ010000121.1 GCA_903854725.1 uncultured Bacteroidota bacterium | reverse complement strand
TTGTGAACGATATTCTCTTTAAAAGTATACGCGCCTGTTTTAGGGCTACGGATAGCTTTAATTACTTTAGTCCAGTTTTTTGCTTCAGCTGAAGCCTTAAGATCTTTTACTTTCGCGTTTTTAGATGCTGATTTTGCCATGTCTATTTAATTTCTTTATGTAACGTTACTTTTTTCAAAATTGGGTTATACTTTTTGAACTCCAAACGATCTGGAGTATTCTTCTTGTTCTTTGTAGTAATATAACGACTAGTTCCTGGTAAACCAGTAGTCTTGTGCTCAGTGCACTCTAATATTACTTGAACTCTATTTCCTTTCCTTGCCATGATGGTATATTATAAGTTATACTTAATTGGGTTAATTATATCTTGTCGCCTTGGGCTCTAAGATCTTTAACAACAGAAGCTAAACCATTCTTATTAATGGTTCTGATAGCATCAGTTGATACTTTTAAGGTAATCCAGCGATCTTCTTCTATGAAGTAGAAACGCTTCTTTTGCAAATTCGGAAGGAAACGACGTTTAGTCTTGATGTTGGAGTGCGAAACACTGTTTCCAGACATCGGCTTCTTTCCTGTTAATTGACATACTCTAGCCATGAGAAATTATTTTTTACGGACGGCAAAGGTAAGTAAATAACCTTTACACTCCCATTTATTTTAGTGTTTTTTTGAAGATTTCACCCAATTAGGTATAAAAAAGGATAAAATGTTGGTTTTCATGAAGCTATAAGGGATTTAGTAGGCCTTATGCATACATTTCCGCCCTTAATTCCTGTACCCTTTTATCTTCCATATATTCATCAAAAGTCATCAATCTATCAATGATCCCTTTAGGGGTAATTTCGATCACTCTATTGGCCACTGTTTGCATGAAAGTATGGTCATGTGAAGTGATTAATACCACACCTGGGTAGTTTTGACAGCCTTCGTTAAAGCTTTGGATACTTTCTAAGTCTAAATGGTTCGTAGGTTGATCCAAAATAACCACATTTGGGTTTTGAAGCATCATTTTACTCACCATACAACGTACTTTTTCTCCCCCACTTAAGACATTGGTCTTTTTGGATACATCATCTCCACTAAATAACATCTTGCCTAAAAACCCTCTAATAAAGGGCTCATCGGCATCAGTTACATGGGCTGGAACATACTGTCTAAGCCAATCCATTAAAGTGTAGGCTTCATTAAAGAAACCATTATGTTCCATTGGTAAGTAAGCACTAGTAATAGTGGTTCCCCACTCAAAACTTCCGCCATCAGCTTTACCATTGTTATTAATAATGTCGAAGAAATAAGTAATGGCTAATGGGTCTCTACTTAAAAAAGCAATTTTATCATTTTTACTAACTGAAAAAGAAACGTCTTTGAATAATACACGGCCATCTACTTCTTTTTTTAATTTTTCTACATTCAAAATTTGATTGCCCACTTCACGTAGTGGTTGAAAAATAATACCTGGATATTTTCTGTTAGATGGTTCAATTTCTTCAATGGTTAATTTCTCTAATGCTTTTTTACGAGAAGTTGCTTGTTTACTCTTACTTGCATTCGCCGAGAAACGCGCAATAAAATCTAATAAGGCTGCACGTTTGTCTTCATTCTTTTTATTCTTGTCTGACATTTGACGAGCCATTAACTGAGACGACTCATACCAGAAAGAATAGTTGCCTGTAAATGTTTTTATTTTAGAACGGTCAACGTCTGAAACGTGCGTACACACTGTATCTAAGAAGTGACGATCGTGACTTACAACTAGTACTATATTTTGATAATCGGCTAAGAAATTCTCCAACCATCCAATAGTTTCAATATCCAAACCATTCGTAGGCTCATCTAATAATAAGATATCAGGATTACCAAATAGAGATTGTGCTAATAAAACTCGAAGTTTAAAATTGCTTGGAATATCTTTCATTAAATCTTGGTGCATCGATTCCTTCACACCTAAATCACTTAATAAACTAGCCGCATTACTTTCAGATTCATATCCACCCATCTCCCCAAACTCAGCTTCCATTTCACCCGCTTTAATACCATCTTCTTCGGTAAAATCTTCTTTAGCATATAAAGCATCTTTAGCATGCATTACCTCCCACATTCTTTTATGCCCCATTAAAACTGTATTCAAAACAGTTTGCTCATCAAATTCAAATTGATTTTGTTTTAATACGGCCATTCTTTCTCCTGGTGTAATTTCAACCGTGCCTTTATTGGGTTCAATTTCCCCACTTAATATTTTTAAAAAAGTAGATTTTCCAGCACCATTGGCGCCAATGATACCATAACAATTTCCTTTCGTGAAGCTAATATTCACTTCATCGAATAAAACCCTTTTACCATAGGCTAAGGTGACGTTTCTTGCACTAATCATTTGTGAACTGTTTTTGAGGCTGCAAAGTTAATCCTTTTTAATTTACCAATTTGCTCTTGCGCTTGCGGTAATAGCTAAACTTTCAAAAGCCCCTTCTGCGTACTTAAAATGAGCGGCCATGGCAATCATAGCAGCATTGTCGGTGCAGTATTCAAAAGCGGGCAAAAATACCGTGGACTTTGTTTTTTGTGCAAGTTGGGCTACCCCTTGTCGAAGGCCTGAATTAGCACTCACTCCCCCAGCAATACAAAACTCATGAATGCCGGTTTCCTGTATTGCTTTTTTGAGCTGTTTTAATAAGATCTCTACAATAGTATATTGAACAGAAGCACATAAATCATTTAGATTTTCTTGGATAAATTCAGGCGATTGTTTTTGTAAAAAATACAAAACACTTGTTTTTAACCCACTAAAAGAATAATCTAAATTAGGTACTTGAGGTTTTGCAAAAACAAAGGCTTTGGGATTTCCTTGCTGTGCTAATTTATCTAAGAGCGGTCCACCAGGATAAGGTAGTCCTAATAATTTTGAAATTTTATCGAATGCTTCTCCAGCAGCATCATCAATGGTTTCACCCAATATCACCATGTTAGAAGCACTATTACACCTTACTATTTGTGTATGCCCACCACTTACTGTTAAACATAAAAAAGGGAAACTTGGTTTTGGATCATCTATCAAATTTGCCAACACATGTGCTTGCATATGATGCACCGCAATTAAGGGCTTGTCAAGCGATAGTGCCAAAGACTTTGCAAATTGTGCACCCACTAATAAACTCCCAATTAAACCTGGTGCTTGCGTAAATGCAATAGCATCTAAATTCGCTAAACTTTGAGTAACTGTATTTTCAGGGAAGGCTTTTTTTAAGGCGGCATCTACAACGGGTACAATGTTTTCCATATGTGCTCTACTGGCCAATTCCGGCACTACGCCTCCAAATTTTTCATGTATGGTTTGATTGGCAATAAAATTGGACAAGATTTTTCCATTCACTATAATGGAGGCTGCGGTTTCATCGCAGGAAGATTCTATGGCTAATATAGTTATGGATGGAGTATTCACCCCACAAAGATAAAGCTTAAAAAAATACGATTATTACTTTGTTCTAATAGCTTCTACCGGATTCATTTTAGCAGCAATAGAGGCAGGAATAATTCCTGAAACCACTCCTAAAATAATACAAATACTAAAGGCTAAAAATATAATGCTAGGCGCAATGGTTATAGCAAATGGAAGAAATGAACTCAATGCTAAAGTAAGTATCCAAACTAAAAATAGCCCTACCAAACCTCCTATAATACATAAAAAAGCACTCTCTAATAAAAACTCATATAAAATAGAGGAACTTTTGGCACCTATCGCTTTTTTTAATCCAATTTGACTAGTTCTTTCTCTCACGGTTACGAACATTATATTGGCAACCCCAAACGCACCCACTATTAAAGAAAGTCCTGCAATGGCCCAACCACCTTTATTCACGGCACCAAATACACTCTCCACTTGGTCTTTAAATTGAGCCACATCATTACAAGTAAAATTATCATCCTGTGTTGGACTTAGTTTTCTAATTTGACGCATGATACCCGTTAGCTCTTCTTGTAAAGCCTTGGAAGTAATGCCTGGTTTAGGTTGCACCATAATAATGGGTCCTAAATTGTCGGGATTATAAACCGAAGCCATATAATTATGCGTAACAATAGTACTCTTATCATAATCATATCCATTAATAATAGCAGAACCCTGTTTTTCAATGACTCCAATGACTAAGAGCTTGCGACCTTTGTAAGTAATGGTTTTACCCACTCCTTTATCGGCTTTTCCATATAACTCCTCTGCCACTTTATATCCTATCACTACATAAGGTACTCCACGTGTAAAATCTGACTCACTTAAATACCTTCCATACCCAATATTAAAAGATTGTATTTTTTTATAATCTGGAGTAATCCCGTATATATTAACCCCTTTTAATACATTATCCTGATAAGAAAAAGACTCTTGGGTTTGCATAACAAAAGCCATATTGGAAGCCAGCGTACTCTTCTTTTTAACGAACTCCATTTCCTCCATTTTCATACTTGGTCGTTTAACAAATTTCCACCAAGGATATTCAGGGCCTCCGGAATAATCCCATTTATCAATATAGACCGAATTGTTTCCAAAACTTGATAAGTCGCTTTTAATTTTTGATTGTAAACTATCAATGGTGGCCAAAACCCCAATGATACAAAAGATACCAATGGTGATGCCAAATAGAGAAAGAAAGGTTCTTAGCTTATTGGCTTTTAACTCTCCAAGGGCCATTTTGAAGCTATTCCAAAGTATAGTTAGCACTTTAATCATGGTATAAAATTAAGTCAATATATGTTCACGGCTCAATTTTTATACAAGTGGTGAATAACTTATCTAAAGGGGCTTTTTGAAGGACTTGTTTTATTTATTTATGAATTCTGTGAAAAATCATGCTACGATTTATTCTAAGCTCGCAATTCGTACTTACTTTTGCACCGATTTAAAATACATCTTATTATGACCTTTAAGCAAATGTTTACATCCTCCGTGGGAAAAAAATTAGTAATGGCTTTCACGGGTATTTTCTTAGTCTTATTTTTAGTGGTACATGCAGGATTGAATGCTTGCATTTGGGCTATGGATGGTGGTGTTATGTTTAACAAGGCTGCTCATTTTATGGGAAGTTTTGTAGTACCTCGCATTTTAGAAATTGGATTGTTCTTAGGAATTTTTCTACACATTATTCAAGGCTATATGTTAACCTTAGAAAATAGAAGCAAAAGAAAAATTGGCTATGAAGTAAATTATTCAAAAGGTAGTAAATGGTATAGCAGAAGCATGGCTATTTTAGGAACTATATTATTAATGTTTTTTATTATTCATTGGAAACATTTTTGGATTCCATCCAGAATTACAGGCGTTGCAGAAATGGATTTAGGCAATGGATTTATAGTGCATAATTTATATGCTGTGATGCAAGATACTTTTCAAAATTGTTGGGTGGTTTTATTTTATGTTATTTCTTGTATAGCCTTAGCCTATCACTTGGCTCATGGTTTTCAAAGTGCATTCAAAACCATTGGTGTTCATAATAAAAGATATCATGCCATGATAAGTACCTTAGGATATGGTTTTGCTATTATTATTCCTTTGGCTTTTGCCATGATGCCCATTAGTTTTTATTTACACTGGGTAAATTAAAATTTGAAAATAAAAATATTCTAAACGATAGATAAAAGATTAAATATGTTAGACTCAAAAATACCATCCGGAAAATTAGATGACAAATGGGTAGACTATAAAGGTCATTGTAAGTTAGTGAACCCTGCCAACAAAAGAAAAATGGAAGTCATTATTGTAGGCACGGGTCTTGCTGGCGCTTCTGCTGCTGCTGCCATGGGTGAATTGGGATATAAAGTAAAAGCATTTTGTTTTCAAGATTCTCCTCGTCGTGCACATAGTATTGCAGCACAAGGAGGTATTAATGCTGCCAAGAATTATCAAAACGACGGAGATAGTGTTTTCAGATTATTTTACGATACTATTAAAGGGGGTGATTACCGTGCGCGCGAAGCCAACGTTCATCGCTTAGCAGAAGTGAGTTCGAATATTATTGATCAATGTGTGGCACAAGGTGTACCCTTTGCTCGTGAATATGGTGGATTATTAAGTAACCGTAGTTTTGGTGGTACACAGGTTCAAAGAACTTTTTATGCAGCAGGACAAACGGGTCAACAATTATTAATTGGTGCTTACCAAGCTTTAGAGCGTCAAGTAGCATTAGGCAATGTAACCATGCATGCAAGACATGAAATGTTGGATATTGTAAAAATTGATGGAAAGGCAAAAGGTATTATTGCACGTAATTTAATTACAGGTGAATTAGAAAAACATTTTGGACATGCTGTTTTAATATGTTCTGGTGGATATGGTAATGTATATTATTTATCAACCAATGCGATGGGATCAAATGTAACCGCTGCTTGGAAAGCGCATAAGCAAGGTGCTTATTTTGCCAACCCTTGTTTCACTCAAATTCACCCAACTTGTATACCGGTAAGTGGCGATCATCAATCTAAATTAACATTGATGTCAGAGTCTTTAAGAAATGATGGACGTATATGGGTGCCTAAAAATATAGGAGAGACAAGAAAAGCAAATGAAATACCAGAAGCCGATAGAGATTATTTTTTAGAGCGTCGCTACCCTGCTTTTGGAAATTTAGTACCACGTGATGTAGCTTCAAGAGCAGCAAAAGAAAGATGTGATGCTGGATTTGGTGTAGGTACTTCTAAACAAGCGGTGTATTTAGATTATGCAGCAGCCATCTTAAGATATGGTAAAATTGAAGTGAGCAAACAAGGTCTTTCTAATGTATCAGCCGATCAAATTATTGCCTTAGGTAAAGAAGTCGTGAAAGAAAAATATGGTAACCTATTTGAAATGTACGCAAAAATCACTGGAGAAAATCCATACGAAGTGCCTATGCGTATTTATCCAGCCGTGCATTATACCATGGGCGGTTTATGGGTAGATTATGAATTACAAACTACAGTGCCTGGTTTATATGCTTTAGGAGAAGCTAACTTTAGTGACCATGGTGCGAACCGTTTAGGAGCAAGTGCCTTAATGCAGGGTTTAGCAGATGGCTACTTTGTAGCGCCTTATACAGTGGGTAATAATTTAGCAGATGAAATTTACAATGCTGCAATACCTACTACACATCCTGCCTTTGAAGAAGCGGCTAAAAAAGTAGCAGACCGTATAGCTTCTTTAAAAAATATTAATGGCAAACAATCTGCAGAAAGTTTTCACAAACGTTTAGGTAAAATTATCTGGGACAAATGTGGAATGGCTAGAAATAAAGAAGGACTAACACAAGCAATAAAAGAAGTGCAAGCTTTGAAAAAAGAATTCTGGTCTGATCTAAGAATTCCTGGAGAAATTAATGAATACAATCCTGAATTAGACAAGGCCAATCGCGTGGCCGACTTTATTGAGCTTGGTGAGTTAATGTGTATTGATGCCTTAACTAGAGAAGAGAGTTGTGGCGGACACTTTAGAGAAGAATACCAAACTCCAGAAGGAGAAGCTTTAAGAGATGATGAAAACTTTATGTTTGTTTCTGCTTGGGAAAACAAAGGCGAACATGAATGGCAGTTACATAAAGAAGAGTTGAAATACGATGTCATCAAACCAAGTCAACGTAATTATAAATAATCACTCAACACTAACACAAAATATTTACAGAATAATTTTTTAGCTATGTCTCAAAATACAATGAATTTAAAAGTGAAAGTTTGGCGCCAAAGAAATGCCAATACGGCTGGTGCATTTGTAACTTATGATGTTGCTGGTATTTCAGATGAAATGTCTTTTTTAGAAATGCTGGATATTTTAAATGAAAAATTAATTACCGAAGGCGGAGACCCAGTTGCCTTTGACCATGATTGTCGTGAAGGCATTTGCGGTATGTGTTCTTTATATATTAATGGAAAGCCACATGGTCCTTGGCAAGCCAACACCACTTGTCAACTGCATATGCGTGCTTTTAAAGACGGTGAAACTATTGTGATTGAACCATGGAGAGCTAACTCCTTTCCTATTGTAAAGGATTTAACCGTTGACCGTTCTGCCTTTGATAGAATTATACAAGCAGGTGGTTATATTAGTGTCAATACAGGTAATGCTGTTGATGGCAATAGCCTACCTATTGAAAAGCAAAATGCTGATGATGCTTTTGCAGCAGCAATGTGTATTGGATGTGGTGCTTGCGTAGCAGCCTGTAAGAATAGTTCTGCTATGTTATTTTTAAGTGCTAAAGTATCTCATTTAGCTTTGTTGCCACAAGGTGCTCCAGAAAGAAAATCACGTGTATTAAATATGGTAGCGCAAATGGATAAAGAAGGATTTGGATCTTGTACCAATACAGGTGCTTGTGAAGCAACTTGTCCTAAAGAAATCTCCATAGCGAACATTGCTAGATTAAATAAAGAATATTTAGGAGCTAGTTTAAGTGCAGAATAGTGGCTAACCCCTATTTTCAATGTAAACAGTTTATCGTGCATCAGCAGCATACTTCAATGAAAGTATGTACTGATGCATGTTTATTTGGGGCCTGGGCTGCACAACAAATTTCAACAAATAATGCTAAGACTATTTTAGATATTGGAACTGGAACTGGTTTATTAAGTTTAATGCTAGCTCAAGTCACTGAAAAATCTAAAACCAACATAACTGCTGTAGAAATTGAATCACAAGCAGCTGCAGAAGCCAGTTCAAATTTTACATTAAGTCCTTGGAAAGAACGTCTTCATCTTGTGAATGATTCCATACAAAACTACACGGCTACTTTTACACATGTAAAACATACTGATCCTCCATTTTTTGATGTCATAATAACCAATCCTCCCTTTTATGAAGGCGATTTAAAATCACCTGATGCCAATAAAAATAAAGCATCGCATAGTACTGAATTAGCCTGGTCTACTTTAATAGAAAATGTTGCCACTTTATTAATGGATAATGGAAGTTTTATGGTTTTAGTGCCTACGCTTCGTGCCTATACTATGCAAAAATTAGCGGAAGCTCAACAATTAAACTTAGTGGAAGAAGTATTGGTATATAACGATGTAAAACATTTACCCTTTAGATCTTTTCTACATTTTCAGAAAAATAAACAAGGCTTACACAAAGAATTGATAGTGATAAGAAATAAAATTGTCATTAAAAATACAGATAACAGTTATTCAACAGCATTCACAGATCTACTTAAAGATTATTATTTGCATTTGTAAAACGCTTCCTAATCGTCCCTTCTAAAGATTTAGTGTTTTGAATAATCAGCCAAATAAGAAAACTTAGCACTAAGTTTTCCTTTATCCAACATAGTTGCACCTTCTATAATGTTGTTCCCTCCAGCAATTAAATCTGGAATTACATATTTGATTAATTGTTCACCAAAATATCTACTGGCGTCTCGAGGCAACTCGTTAGGCAAATTGCCTACTGCCATTATATCTATTCCATTGTGCATATAGGGCGCAGTTTTTTCACAAGTGCTAATATTCACCCCATATATAGGATCTTCCGCTGTTGAATCACCCAAATTGCATGGAACACTTCCATGCGCATCATCCGTAATATCTGCAATAGTGGTTAAAGCAAATTCGTCTTCTTTTAAATCGTCCATGCTAAAAAGTGGTGCAATGCCTGGCTCCCAATAAATACCATTCATTAAAATATGAGTATGGTTAATATAATTATTAAATAAACAATTATAGTTTTCAGGATGTGCATGAAAATCGGCACGATCATACGAATCTTTTGTTTTGTGTATATACAAGTCTGCGCCTTTTAAATGTACATACACTGGATACGCATACTTCCTATTAATATACTCATCAGGTTCTACTTGCTGCACATCCATTAAATTCATAATTTCTAAAATACCATGTGCGACTCTACCAGAACCCGTGATTGCAATTTTTATATTGGGTAATTTCAAACCAAAATAAGTATGTATTAATTCCATATAATCTTTCACCTCCTTCACTCTACTTAACTTAAATTCTTTGGTTCTATTGCCATAAGCCATAATGCCATTGTGCGCACCAACTATACCTGCAAAAAATCCAAAACCAATAAGTCTTTGTCCATCTTCATGTTCTAAACACTCATAATCGATAAGGGTAATATTTTTATCCATTAATGCATGAAACAATGCCTGATTATACACCTGCGCCTTTTTGGTATGAGAGAAAAACAAATACTTTTTATTGGGAATTAACTGCTCTTTGGGCACTTCTTTAATGCCTAATAAGATGTCTGCACTACTAATATCTTGTACTATTTTGATCCCTTCTCTTTCGTATTCTCTGTCTTTAAAGCATCTATTGAGAGAGGATTCCACTATAATATCCCAATCAGGGAATTGAGTTACTAAATAACTACACTGCTTTGGCGTAAGCGCCACTCTATTGTCGCTAGGAACTTTTCCTTCTTTAATAAGCCCAATAACCGGCATTTTGGTAATTTTACACAATATACAAAATATTAAAATGAACTATTTTGAATTGTTCGGTCTCCCTATTGGTTTTCAAGTAGATACGATAAAATTGCGTGCAGCTTTTATGGCAATTCAGCGTGCTTCCCATCCTGATAAATTTACCCAAGGTAGCGAAACAGAGCAAGAGGAAGCACTAGAAAAATCTGCGATGGCCAATAAAGCCTTTACGCTTTTAAAAAATCCGGCTTTAGTATTACCCTATGTTTTAGAAATTAAAGGTTGTATAGAAGCTGATGAGAAATATGCCTTACGTCCCGATTTTTTAATGGAAATGATGGAATTAAATGAGGCATGGATGGATGCAATCGATGAAACAGAGAAAAAGATGGTTCTTGATAAAGTAAAAATTATTGAAAATGAAATTTACAGCCCTATTAAAGCGTATTTGGAAACTAGTTCGGTCGATACTATTTCCCAAGAAGGAATGTTGCAAATAAAGGAGTATTACTACAAGAAAAAATACCTAGATCGTATTTTGGCAGATTTTCGTTAATAGTGTAATATTGCACCCCTGCCCAGATGGCGGAATTGGTAGACGCACTAGACTCAAAATCTAGCGTTCGCAAGGATGTGCAGGTTCGATTCCTGTTCTGGGCACAAATGCCTCGACACGTAGTGTCGGGGCATTTTTAATTTATGGCGATTCGAGCTCGCTCGAAAAAGCAAATAAATAAAAATGCCACGCAATCCCGAAAATCGGGATTGTAGAGGCTTTGGGTAAGACCAACATTATTTTAAGTTCGGCATCGCTTTTCTCGGAATTCTTTCTGTTGCCATCGCAGCATGATAAATATAAGAAGCCATTATCGTTGCATTTTTCATTAAATCTTCTGGTTGAATTCCTTCAAGATAATCAAGATTGGTATGACCTGCAGTACCTGGCGTTCTGTCTTGTAAATACTGAAAACCTGGAAGACCCACTTCATCAAAAGATACATGGTCTGTACTTCCTAAACTTTGATTAGAAACCATAGTCATCCCTAAATCACGGAAAGGTTCCATCCATGCAGTAAGCATAGAACGTGCAGCCTCATTGCCTTGTAAGTATATGCCACGATATTGACCAGCACCATAATCTTGATTAAAATAGGCAGATAAAAATTCATACTCAGGTTTTATACCTATGGCAGGATTACGAGGATCACCAAAATGTTTTTGAACATAAGCACGAGAACCATAAAGTCCTTGCTCTTCTCCTGACCATAATGCAATACGAATAGTACGCATAGGTTTTACCCCTAATGTTTTAAGTATACGCATAGCTTCTAATGCTACTGCAGTTCCTGATGAATTATCACTTGCGTTAGAACTTCCATGCCAAGTATCAAAATGTGCACCTACCATTACGACACCTGCTTTTGGATCGGTACCAGGAATTTCACCCACAAGATTCATGGCTTGTTCTACTTTGTCTCCAATTTTATTTTTAATCTCCACTTCAATCTTAACAGAAATGCCACGTTTTAATATACGATACATTCTATTATAATGCTCAGGTGTCACTGCTAATATTGGCGATGCATTAAGCATACCGGCTGCACTCCAACCATCATCTCTCACACCAGGACGAGAATAACCAGGCACAATACCTAATCGATTGCCATCAGTTTGTAATACCACTGCAACATTTTCTGATTTTAAAAATGCCAACCGTTCTACAGCAGTAATAATTGTAGGGTTAGTAATAACTCTTGCTGGCTTGGGTTTTATGGGTGTAATTGCCGCTTGTTCAAGTGCAATAAGTTCATCATTATTATAACGATGTACTCCATTAGTAAGTGTTTGTAGATCTATTACAGCTAAATTTGAAATTAATACTGCCTTCCCATTTAGTTTACCTCTATACGTTTCTACATCTTCTTTTGTTTGTATATCAACGATAATTGCTTCTGCATTTATTTTACCTGGTGTACCTGCAGTATAGGCAATGGGATAAGCATTAAGTGGCATGTAATCAGGTTCAATCATATGCGCAGATACATATTCATTATCCCAAGTAACACCATAATCCATATAAGCCTCACTATTTATTTGACTTAATCCCATCTTTTTCATTTCATCCAAAGCCCAAACCTGTGCACGTTGCATATCACGAGACAAAGTAAGTCTAGCGCCCAATACATCTACAATATAGGATTCATATTCCATGACTTTAGAACGCTGCAAACCTTCTTCACGAATACGCGCTACCATTGCCCAATCTACCAAACCAGGAATGGTAAAAGCAAATGACGATATAATTACGAGTGCTAAAACACTAACACGAATGAATTTGTTTTTGAAAAATGTCTTCATAAAAGCTACAATTTGATAATAGAAATTTATATTTTCTACCTTCAATATACTGAAAGATTCTCAGATTAATTATTTCTCCATGGTCATTATGGAAGCAAAAACGGATATCCCCTCAAAAAAGTTCTTCAACTTAATATTCTCATTTTCGGCATGTTGATTATTATCATGATTGGCGATAGGCACAGTCACAGGTGATGTATGTAATACTTTTTCAAAAACAAATAAGGGTAAACTACCTCCTAGTGTAGGAAGAATTACCGGCAATTCATTATTAGTAAGTGAAATAGCTTTAGATAGGCGTCTTACATAAGGATTGTCTAAAGATGTTTTTTGAGCATTGTAACTTTTCTTGTCTTGCACTACCATACAAATTTTGGCATTCAATCTCCTTTCTTCTTCTGTAGGTTCTTTATCAGTTACAAAAAAACCTTGTGCTCTAATATGGTCAATTACTTTTTGTTGTTGTTTTTCCCAATCATTTCCTTTTACCAATCTCATGTCTACAGATGCAATAGCTTTAGTTGGAATGACGTTGGCAGATAATTTACCTACACCAGCACTTTGAATACCATTAATGTTTAAAGAAGGCAGTTGTAAAGCATCATTCAAAGCACCTTGTCTTTCGGTGGCATTTATACCTAATTCTTTTTTTAAAGACTCCTCTACACTAGGAATATTAGCAAGCGCTTGTTTTTCGGCATTGGTTAAAGGAGTCACATCATCATAAAAACCTTTGATGGTAACTTCTCCTTTTTCATTTTTCATACTGGCTAATAATCTTACTAGTTCCATCGCAGGATTCAATACCCAATTACCATAATGTCCTGAATGCAATGGACGCTTTGGCCCAAAAACAGTCAATTCTAAATGCGTATCACCTCTCACACCCATTACCAGTTGTTTTTTGCCTGACTGATGCACGGGGCCATCACAAATCACCCACATATTGGCTGCTAATTTATTTTTATACAATTCTAAAAGCGATTCTAAATTTGGAGAACCTGCTTCTTCTTCTCCTTCGAAGAAAAACTTAATATTGACAGTAGGTTTAATTTGTAAAGCTTTTAATTGTGCATATGCATTAATAATAGCCATCACTCCTGCTTTATCATCAGAGGCCCCTCTTGCATAAATTCTAGCATTTAGATCATAATTATTTTCTTTAGTTAACCAAGGTAAAGCTGTGGCCCCATTTTCATAGCTACCACTGTAAAGTGTCGGTTTAAATGGATGCAAACCTTGAAACCATTTGCTTGTATCGACCGGTTGGCCATCGTAGTGCGCATAAAAAATAATTGTTTCAGTTGCACCTGGCACTTTTACTTCACCATAAACCACTGGAGGCATTTGACTATTAGACAAATTGAGTAAACTTACTTCTTCAATACCTTTTGAT
>CAINWZ010000120.1 GCA_903854725.1 uncultured Bacteroidota bacterium | reverse complement strand
GGTGACAAGTTTAAACATAGCATGGAAGAAGGTGGATGGGATTTAAGTAAAGTAAACTTAGATGAATTAAAAGAGTCAAAAGCAACTTTCGTTTTTGGACAAATGAATGAACCTCCAGGAGCACGTGCGCGTGTGGCTTTGAGTGGTTTAACCATTGCTGAATATTTCCGTGATGGAGATGGTACAGGAAAAGGAAAAGACATTTTATTTTTCGTAGATAATATCTTCCGTTTTACACAAGCAGGTTCTGAGGTATCGGCTTTATTAGGTCGTATGCCATCAGCGGTAGGGTATCAACCAACTTTGGCAACAGAGATGGGATTGATGCAAGAGCGTATTACTTCTACAAAGAGTGGTTCTATCACTTCAGTGCAAGCGGTATATGTTCCTGCGGATGATTTAACAGATCCAGCTCCTGCAACAACTTTTGCGCACTTAGATGCTACTACAGTATTAAGTCGTAAGATTGCAGATTTAGGTATTTATCCTGCGGTGGATCCTTTGGATTCTACTTCAAGAATTTTAACACCTGCCATTGTGGGTGAAGCGCATTACAATACAGCGCAAAAAGTAAAAATGATTTTACAACGTTATAAAGAGCTACAAGATATTATCGCCATCTTAGGTATGGATGAATTAAGTGATGAAGATAAATTAATCGTATCTCGTGCGCGTCGTGTACAACGTTTCTTATCTCAGCCTTTCCACGTGGCAGAGCAGTTCACTGGTTTAAAAGGAGTGTTTGTTTCTATTGAAGATACTATTCGCGGATTCAATTCTATTATGGATGGAGAAGTGGATGAGTATCCAGAAGCAGCCTTTAACTTAGTAGGAACTTTAGAAGATGCTGTAGAGAAAGGAAAGAAAATGATGGCTCAAGCTTAATTAAATTAATACTAAACTGCGCGCATGTTATTGGAAATTTTGACACCCGAAAAAAAGCTATTTAGCGGAGAAGTACAAGGCGTTCAATTGCCTGGTATAGACGGGTTATTTGAAGTATTAGATAAACATGCTCCTTTGGTAAGTGCATTAGGTGTTGGACAAGTTAAGGTATTAAAAAAGGGACTTGCCCCCGAAATGTATGCCATCCAAGGTGGATTTGTGGAAGTGATTAATAATAAAGCCACTGTTTTAGTAGAAGGCGTTTTATAAATTGAATTTGTCATCCTAGCATAAAAGGGATGATTCTTAAATAATTGTCCCGGTTGCCTAAGGTAGCCGGGATTTTTTTTATATTCACATACCCGAAGAGGGCAAGAGATTTAAATGTAACTATGAAAAAAACATTCCCAGTCATATTCACTTTGATAGCGCTGTCAATATTGGGTATTTTATTTATTCAAATATCTTGGTTGCAGGGCTTAATGATTTTACAAAAAAATCAGTTGTCTGATAAATTAAATAATTCAGGCGTTCAGGTTTCTACTGAAATTGGGAAGAAGATGAATAGTGGGTTGTCATTTCATTTTCCTAAAAAAGGCTTGGGTTTACAAGACGATTATCATTTACACAATTTTGAAGAAACGACTATTTCGGATATCTATACATTCGATGAAGTAAACAAGAAGATAAAAATTGCATTAGATAAATATGGTTTAAATGATTTGCACTTTGAATTTGCTATTGCCGATAAAAAAGGCAATATCGAAATGAAGAGCAAGCAATTTGAAGATGTATTTTCGGACGAAGTAAATGCGCTTCAGGCCAGAGTACCTATTATCCCTTCAGACATCATGGAGCCTACAGGCCCCTTTGAAACCATAATTATAGTAGCACCCAATATTCGCTACTATTTATTGCGTTCTTTATTATGGATTATCGTGGGAGTGGTGTTATTTATTATAGTAGTGTTAGCCGCTTTTTTTATTACGATCAGGTCCTTAATAACACAGCGAAAGTTGGTGGAGATAAAAAGAGACTTTATTAATAATATGACGCACGAGCTTAAAACGCCTTTAGCCACTATTTCATTGGCAGTTGATGCATTAAGAAGTAGCAAAGTTAATAGCGATCCAAAGTCGGTCGAATATTTTAGTAATATTATTAAGGAGGAAAATGTTAGAATGAATAAGCATGTAGAAACTATTTTACAAGCGGCACAATTAGATAAAAAGGAAAATGAACTTAATAAGCAAGAAGTAGATATACATGATTTAATACTCGGTGTAGTGGATAGTTTTAAATTACAATTAGAAGGGAAGCCTTCCAATGTACAAACTATATTAGAAGCAAATCCTTCCTTAATTAAGGTAGATGAGGAACACCTATTGCATGTATTGTCTAATTTGATAGACAATGCGATTAAGTATTCCAAGAACGACATTGATATTATTATCAAAACAAAGACTTTAGGCAATAAGCTATCCATAAGCATTCAAGACAAAGGCATTGGTATGGATGCAGATGCTAGAAAACATATTTTTGAAAAATTTTACCGAGCGCATTCAGGTAATGTGCATGATGTAAAAGGGTATGGCTTGGGTATGAGTTATGTGAAATGGGTAATTGATTCACATAAAGGCGTGATCACAGTGCATAGTGAAGTGGGCATAGGCACTGCTATTGAAATAATCCTACCTATTTAATAGTAAAATAGCAACCATCTCCGTAACTCAAAAAACGGTATTGGTTATCAAGTGCATGTTGGTATATCAACTTCCATGAATTTCCTGTAATAGCTGCAATGATTAATAGAAGCGTCGATTTAGGTTGGTGAAAATTAGTAACAAGTCCATTACAAATTTTAAAGGTATAGCCAGGTACAATCATTAATTGAGTGGTTGTAATTAATGAAGTCATTTGGCGTGATTGCATCCAGTTTAGTAAACAACAAAGCGCCATTTTGGGAGAAATATTGTTATCATTTAATTCATAAGCGTCCCATTGGCGCAAATGAAGATCCGTGTTTTCCATTTCCTTCCTATTATCATCCTTTTTGCCTTGTTCATCTGAGTTAATTTTTACACCTAACCAATAAAGTGATTCAAGCGTTCTAAGCGTAGTAGTTCCTACTGCAATTAACGGAGCAGCAGTGTTACTTATTTCTTTTTGAGAGGCCATTTCAATTAATTGTGTAATAGTAGCAGCAGTTACTTCAAAAAATTCTGCATGCATATCATGTGCTGCAATATTTTCTGTTTTCACAGGCATAAAAGTTCCAGCACCAACATGTAGTGTTATATATGCTGTGTTACAATTTTTAGTAGCTAAGCTTTCGAAAATAGCATTATTAAAGTGTAATCCAGCAGTGGGTGCGGCTACAGAACCTTCTGCTACCGCATAGGTTGTTTGGTACCTGTCTTTATCAGCTTCGGTGGTGTTGCGATGAATATAAGGAGGTAATGGAATGGTGCCAATATGTGCAATTATTTCGGAGAAACTAATGTCAGCATTGTTCCATGAAAATTCAATTAAAAATTTACCGTCAAAATTTGCTAATTTTTTTGCTTGTACAGTTATGGTAGCATCTTGCGCTGAATTAGTAGTGGAAGAAAGCATAAATTTTTTTTCTAAAACTCCTTCCTTCCATTTTTTAGCACCGCCCACTAAGCAAATCCATTCTACTTTGCTAGTGGCTTGCATTGCAAGGGCAACAGGGTTAAACTTTGCGCTGGGTTCCAAACAAAATATTTCAATGATGCTATTGGTTTCAATAAGATTATTATTATCTAATGAGTTTTTATTTGTAGCGACACTATTATTTATTTTTTCAAAATGTATTCTCGCGGCAATCACTTTACTATTGTTAAAAAATAGCGTAGATTTTTCAGGCATAAAATCTGCAATATGCTCGTAAGTACTTTCTGCAATTATTTCTTTGTCCCAAACCAATAGTTTACTATCCGATCTATTAATAGTAGGCGTATAGGCGATACTTTGATCTGGTAAATGATAATCAAAATCTTGAATGGGGAGGTTCGCCTGCTGCTTCATGGCCTAAAGGTACATATTGCCTTGATTTTCATTACAATTCACCCCTTTTTCACATAAAAAATAGGGTTTTCCACAGGTTTGCACAGCCCCAAAGCTCGATAATTGAACAAATCAATGTGAATTGCTTTACTGTATTGATTTTCAGCTTGGTTTATTACTTGTGGAAAACTAGAACCCCTGTTTTAGCCTTTAAAAGTGGGAAATTGTGTTAATTTGTGTGAACAAGTGGTAAAAATCACTCTAATTATTAACAATGACAGGCTTTCACGGAGAATATCAATCAACTATCGACGCAAAAGGGCGTTTCCATTTACCTGGCAGTCTTAAAAAACAGCTAGTTGAAGGGGACAATCGCTTTATTGTAAGTAGGGGCTTTGAGAAGTGCTTGACACTTTATCCGTTAAAAAGCTGGCAGAGTATATTAGATAGAATTAGCCAGTTGAATGATTTCGATCCAAAAGTGCGTCAGTTTAGACGTCAATTTCTAGGGGGAGCTACCGAAGTAGAAATGGATGGTGCTGGAAGAATTTTATTACCACCTACTTTACGTGAATTTGCTTTACCTGGTAAAGAGATTGTATTGGCTGCTGCTTTAGATCGTTTCGAAATTTGGGATGCAAGTAAGTACAAACAGCTCTTTGAGGATTTCTCTGCAGATGCATTTAGTAATTTGGCGCAAGAAGTAATGGCAGGAATTAAAAATCAAGATTAAGTAAAACAGATGCAAAATCAACCCATTGATTCCAACGCATCTAAAGCTTTTGCTTCTTCTTATCATATTCCAGTCTTATTTCAAGAATGCTTGTCGTATCTCAACATTAAACCAAATGGAGTGTATGTTGATGCAACTTTTGGAGGAGGTGGTCATAGTAAGGGTATTCTATCCATGTTAGGCCCAGAAGGAAGACTCATCGCCTTTGATCAAGATGCGGATGCGCAACAAAATTTACCAAAAGACAATCGTCTTGTTTTTATACCTGAAAATTTTAAGTATCTACAAAGATTTTTACGTTTAAATAAAATAGATCAAGTGGATGGGATACTAGCCGACTTAGGTGTAAGTAGTCATCAATTTGATGAAGGTACAAGAGGTTTTTCAACAAGATATGATGGTCCTTTTGATATGCGCATGGATCAGCGACAAGCCAACACAGCCGCTCAAATTATAGAAAATTATTCTGAAACAGAATTGCATAAAATGTTTGAACAATATGGTGAAGTAACAAATTCGAAAACCTTAGCCAAGCATATTGTAACACAACGTAAGCATGCCAAAATTAATACTGTTCAGGATTTCAAAACATTCATTGCACCTGTCGTAAAAGGAAATCCCAACAAATATTGGGCACAAGTTTTTCAAGCCATAAGAATTGTAGTGAATGAAGAAATGGAAGCATTAAAAGAATTTTTAAAGCAACTGCCTCAGGTAGTAAAGCCAGGTGGTCGTGCGGTGATTATTACTTTCCATTCCATCGAAGATCGTTTAGTAAAAAACGCTTTTCGTGTGTCGCAAGAAGAAGCTGAAGATGCCCATCCTTTTTTATCCGTAGAAAAGGAAATTTTTTGGAAGATCATTACAAAAAAACCTGTAGTGGCTTCTGAAAAAGAGATGAAAGAAAACAATAGAAGCAGAAGCGCAAAAATGCGAGCTGCCGAAAGAGTATAATAGTATGTCCGTACCCAATAACCCAGCCCCTAAGAATACTTTAAAGAGTATTCTTAATTACCAATGGATTGTTATGAACATTAGTTTCTTTTTGTTCTTAGCATTCATCGCTATCCTATACATAGCGAATGGGCATCTTACCGACAAAACCATCCGTCGAATTAATACTACACAAAGAGAGCTTAAAGAATTACAATTTGAATATAAAACCATAAAGTCTGAGCTTATGCGTCGTAGCCGTGCCATCGAAGTCCAAAATGCAATGGCGCCTTATGGATTAGTTGTCGCAAAAGAAATGCCCGTTAGACTTGCTTTAGAAAATAAAATTAAAACCAACCCTAAAAATTAATAATGGACGTAAAACGCGACATATTATGGAGGGTTTATTTAAGTTTCATACTTATTGTTTTAGTATGTATTCTTATTTTAAGCAAGGCGTTTTACATACAACAAGTACAAGGAAAGTATTGGAGAAGCTTAAGTGATAGTTTGCATCAAAGAATTGAGGAGATACCTGCTGCAAGGGGAACCATCTATAGCGAAGACGGACAAATGTTAAGTACCAATATTCCGCAATTTGATATTTATATAGATTTTAGAGTAACACCTCTTCATGAAAAAAATGGTTTCTTATTTAGAAATAATATAGATTCTTTAAGTTTAAGTTTAGCGGCTTTATTTAAAGATAAGACGGCAGAAAAATACAAAGATGAATTAACAAAAGCATTTGATATTAGTGAAGGAAATTATGAATTGAGAAAGAAAATTTCTTATAGAGAATATTTACAATTAGTAAAATTTCCATTATTTAAGTTGGGTAGGTATAAAAGTGGTATGATTGCCCAAGAAAAAAATATTCGTTTAAATCCTTACGAAAATATTGGATATAGAACCATAGGTTTAGCGAGAGATGAAAATAAAGTAGGTTTAGAAAAATCTTATGATACGGTTTTAAATGGTCGCAATGGTCGTCAGTTAGTACGTGCTATTGCAGGCGGGGTAACAGTTCCAGTGCAAGAAGGTGAATTTGAAATAGCACCAGAAGTTGGAAAAGATATTGTAAGCACTTTAGATGTATTTATACAAGAAGTGACAGAAAATGCTTTGAAGAAAATGATGATTCAAAACGAGGCTACTACTGGTGTTGCCATGGTGATGGAAGTTAAAACAGGTAAAATAAAAGCCATTGCTAATTTAGGTAAGGTAGGAGAGGGTGTTTATGTAGAAGATTTAAATTATGCCATCACACCCACAGAGCCAGGATCAACTTTTAAATTAGTTACCTTATTGTCTGCACTAGAAGACGGAAATGTAACACTCAATTCTAGATTAAATTTAGAAGGGGGTGTTTGGAAAGTTGCAGGACAAACCGTTTTTGATTCAGAAAAACATGGCAAATTTGACGCTTCTGTTTTAGAAGCATTCGAGGAAAGTTCTAATGTAGGTATGGCAAAAATTGCCATGACCCATTATAGTAATAAAGTAGATGTATTCTTTAAGCACTTATCAAAGCTGAGATTAGATTCAACTTCAGGAATAGATTTAGTAGGAGAACGCCAGCCTAGATTGGTAAAACCAGGAAGCAGACTATGGGGACCTACTACGCTACCTTGGATGGCATTTGGATATAATATTGAAATATCTCCTATTCAGACTTTGAATTTATATAATAGTATTGCCAATAATGGAGTGATGATGCGCCCTTATCTTGTAAATGCGATACAAGAAGAAGGAAAAAAAATAAAAACATTTTTACCCACAGTATATAATGCACAATTATGCAAGCCAAGTACTATTAGAGATTTACGCATCGCATTAGAAGGTGTATGTATTAATGGAACTGCTAAAACTTTGTTTAAGAATAGTTTGTATAAAGTGGCAGGTAAAACAGGTACTGCAAAAGTTGCGAATGGCAATAAGGGTTATGGAGAAGGTATTTTTCAATCTTCTTTTGCCGGCTATTTTCCTGCAGATAATCCTCAATATACTTGTGTGGTTATTATAAAAAACAGACCACATGCTCCTATATTTTATGGCGCTTCTGTAGCAGGTCCAGTCTTTAAAGAAATTGCTGACAGATTGTATTCCACATATATCCAAAACAAATTAGATATCGCTCCTGTATTTGCGATGAAGGATAGTCAATTATTTAATTATAGCATTTCAAAAATGTCTTTACAAACTATCGCAAAACAATTATCTATTCCCTATCAAGATTCTTCTTTGTCTACTAACGATTGGATTCAACTACAAGGGAAGGGAAAGACTTTAAAGGCAGCGCAACAAGTTATTTCGGACAGCTCAATGCCAAATATGACAGGCATGAAATTACAAGATGCTTTATGGCTTTGTGAGAAAAAAGGATTGTTGGTTAAATGTGTAGGCAAAGGGAAAGTGATAAAACAAAGTATTGCGCAAGGAGAATTAATTATTAAAGGACAACAAATTCAAATTGAATTAAATTAATGAAGTCATTACAATCTATATTATTTGGGGTTGCTTTAAGAGAGGTAGTTGGATCTACCCAACAAGAAGTGACTACTATCCAAATAGATTCTAGAAAAGTAATCAAGGGGGCTGTGTTTGTTGCTATTAAAGGATTACAAGCGGATGGCCATTCATTTATAGCAACTGCCGTTGAGAAAGGCGCTAAGGTAATTGTATGTGAAAACATGCCTACTAGCTTAGTAGAAGGGATAACCTATATTTTGGTAGAAAATGCACAAGAGGCTGTGGCAATAATGGCGCATCAATTTTACGACGAGCCTTCAACTAAATTAAAATTAGTGGGTGTAACGGGAACTAATGGTAAAACAACAGTCGCTACCTTATTGTATAAATTATTTTCATCACTAGGCTATACTTGTGGTTTACTAAGCACTGTGCAAAATCATATTGGTGATGAAATTGTTCCAGCTACACATACAACACCCGATGCTATTCAGTTAAATGCTTTATTACATAAAATGGTGGAAGCAGGTTGTACGCATGTGTTTATGGAAGTGAGTAGTCATGCCATTCACCAACACCGTATTACTGGATTACAATTTGTAGGAGGCGCTTTTACCAATATCACCCACGATCATTTAGACTACCATAAAACTTTCGAAGCCTATCTAGCCGCAAAGAAGACATTCTTTGACAAATTGCCAAGTAATGCTTTTGCTTTATCCAATTTGGATGATAAAAATGGGATGGCAATGTTAGCAGATACAAAAGCAAGTAAATTAACTTATGCGCTTCACGCACCTGCAACGTATAAAGGTAAAATTTTAGAAAATCAATTAAGTGGCTTAGTACTATTGGTGAATGACGTAGAAGTGCACTGTCGTTTAATAGGCACTTTTAATGCATACAATTTACTAGCAGTATTTGGTGTAGCCGTACAACTAGGTGAAAAATCTACGGAAGTGTTGACTGTTTTAAGTGCTTTAACTGGAGCAGAAGGAAGATTTGATTATATAGTAAGCGCAGAAAAAATAATAGGCATTATTGATTACGCGCATACACCAGATGCATTAGAGAATGTATTAACTACGATAGCTAAATTAAGAAAGGGAAATGAAACAGTGATTACAGTAGTAGGCTGCGGCGGGGATAGAGATAAAACTAAAAGGCCCATCATGGCGCAAGTGGCCTGTGATTTAAGCAATAAAGTATTTTTTACAAGCGATAACCCAAGATCTGAAGATCCGAATGAAATTATAAAAGATATGGAATTGGGATTGAGCAGTGCTGCCAAAAGAAAGTATATCAATATCGTAGATAGAAAAGAGGCAATTAAAGCAGCTATCAGTTTTGCAAAAACAGGTGATATTATATTAATAGCCGGAAAGGGACATGAAAAGTACCAGGATATAAAAGGGGTGAAGCATGATTTTGATGACAAACAAATTTTACAAAATTTATTTAAAGAATTAGAAAAATAATCAATATGCTGTATCAATTATTTTCTTGGTTAGATAAAACATTTAATATCCCTGGATTGGGTGCGTTTCAATTCTTGACTTTTAGAATTGCGATGGCTATTTTAATGTCATTATTTATTGCAACTGTTTATGGTAAAAAAATAATTCTTTTTTTACAGAAAAAACAAATTGGCGAATCTGTAAGAGATTTAGGTTTGGCAGGAGAGCAACAAAAAAAGGGCACACCTACTATGGGTGGAATCATCATACTATTGAGTATTTTAATTCCTACTTTATTATTTGCCAATTTAGATAAAGTATATATCCGTTTAATGATTTTATGTACTGTATGGTTGGGTCTTATAGGATTCTTAGATGATTATTTTAAAATTAGAGCAAGAAAACAAGCGCTTGCACTAGGGGCATCTTATAAAAAACAAAATAGTGATGGATTGGCAGGCGTTTCAAAAATTATTGGACAAATTGGTTTGGGTATTATTATTGGCGTAACACTTTATTTTAGTAATGCGGTGACTGTTGAAAGAGAAATTGTTTCTTCAACAGTGGCAGCAAGTTTACAAAAGGGTGAAAAAGTAGCAAAGGGTGCCGATATCGTAATAAGAAAAATAAATGGTGTTGAAAGACGATTTGTAAAAGTTAAAACACCTATTACGACAATCCCCTTTGTAAAAAATCATGAATTTAATTACAGTAAAATTATTAGTTGGATAGGCCCTGGTGCAGAAAAGTATACATGGATTGTATATATACTTATTGTCACATTTATTATTACAGCGGTATCTAATGGAGCCAATTTAACGGATGGCTTAGACGGACTTGCTGCTGGCGTAAGTGCTATTATTGGTGCCGCCTTAGGGGTGTTTGTTTATGTAAGCGGTAACTATGTATTTGCCGACTATTTAAATGTAATGTACATACCCAACTTAGGAGAGCTGTCCATTTTTGTGGGCGCATTTGTAGGAGCCTGTATCGGATTTTTATGGTACAATGCTTATCCAGCGCAGGTTTTCATGGGTGATACCGGAAGCTTGGCCTTAGGAGGCATCATTGCATCCTTAGCTATTATTGTTAGAAAAGAATTATTAATACCTATTTTCTGCGGTGTGTTTTTAATAGAAAACTTAAGTGTAATTATTCAAGTAAGTTATTTTAAATACACTAAAAAGAAATTCGGGGAAGGAAGAAGAGTGTTTTTAATGAGTCCATTACATCATCATTATCAAAAGAAAGGATTTCACGAAAGTAAGATAGCAGTTCGTTTTTGGATCATTACCATCTTACTAGTAGTGGCCTCCATATTAACTTTAAAAACTAGATAGTCGCTTGACAAAAAAATTAGTCATATTAGGTGCAGGGGAAAGCGGAATTGGAACTGCTTTGTTAGCCAAACAAAAAGGCTACGAAGTATTTGTATCTGATGGAGGTGCTATCAAGGCTAATTTTCAAAAAGAATTAGAGGATAATGCAATTGCATTCGAAGGAGGCACGCATAGTGTAGATAAAATTTTAGCAGCTGATGAGGTTGTGAAAAGCCCAGGTATACCGGAAAAAAATGAAATGGTGAAAGCCATTAGAGCCAAAGGTATACCAGTAATTAGTGAAATTGAATTTGGCTATAGATATAAAGGCAATAGCAAAATTGCAGCCATTACTGGTAGCAATGGAAAAAGTACCACGACTGCCTTATTGTATCATATATGCAAGTTGGTGAATGAGGATGTAGCCATGGTAGGTAATATTGGCTATTCTTTTGCAAGACAAATAGCTGAAGCGCCTAAGGCATTATATATTATTGAAGTAAGCTCTTTCCAATTAGATGATATAAAATATTTCAAGCCAGAGATTGCTATTTTATTGAATATCACAGAAGATCATCTTGACAGATATGAGTACAAATTTGAAAATTATATCAAGAGTAAATTTCGTGTAATCGAAAATCAAACCCCAGAAGATTATTTTATCTATTGTATAGATGATGAAGTAATCGTTAAACATTTAGAACTACTAACCACACATACTAACCCACTACCATTTTCTATGAAACAAGAAGTAAAAAAAGGAGGCTACATCAAAAACGATCAAATGATGTTAAAAATCCAAGAAGAACGCGTTACCATGAGTATTTATGATTTCGCCTTAAAGGGAAAACATAATGCTTATAACACGATGGCAGCAAGCATTGCTGCTACCACCTTAGGTATCAGAAAGGAAAAAATTCGCGAAGCAGTAAGCAATTTCCATAGCTTAGAACACAGAATGGAATTTGTGGCAACTGTTAGAGGAGTTGATTTCATTAATGATAGCAAGGCTACCAATGTAAACAGCACCTGGTATGCTTTAGAGAGCATGCAAAAAAGTACTGTTTTAATAATTGGCGGCGTAGATAAAGGCAACGACTACGAATTAATAGCCGACTTAGTAAAAGAAAAAGTGAAGGCTATAGTTTGTATGGGAACTGACAACAAAAAAATAATTGAATTTTTTAAGGATAAAGTAAAAACAATTGTAGAAGTAGATAGTGCTAAAAAGGCAGTGAATGCTTCTTTCAAATTAGCAGAAAAAGGAGACTTAGTATTAATGAGTCCTGCTTGTGCAAGTTTTGATTTGTTTAAAAATTATGAAGATAGAGGTCGTCAATTTAAAGAGTCTGTAAAAGAATTATAATTTTTATGTTTAACGAAACTACAGACAAATTATTTTCACAAATGCCCACTATTGGGGGCATGAAAGAACATTTAGACCAAAGAACTAGAGGGGATAAATACATATGGGGGTTAGTCATTGTATTGTCACTCATTTCAATTTTGGTAGTATATAGTGCCACTGGTTCATTGGCCTATAAAATGTATCGTGGAAATACAAGTGTGTATTTATTTAAACAAGTCGTATTTACTTTACTTGGTTTATTAGTCATATTTGGTTTGCACCGCGTTAATTATACCGTCTTTTCAAGAATAGCCACTATTATGTTTATGTTGTCTATTCCTTTGTTAATTTATACTTTATTTTTTGGTGCAAAAATAAATGAAGGTAGTAGGTGGATTAAACTACCCATTATCAATTTAACCATTCAAACAAGTGATTTAGCAAAGCTGGCTTTATTTATGTACTTGTCAAAAATGTTGAGTAAGAAACAAGAAGTAATTAAAGATTTTAAAAAAGGATTTTTACCAGTAATCACACCTGTATTCATTATTTGTGTGTTAATTATGCCAGCAAACTTATCTAATGCATTATTAACAGGAGCCACATCTTTATTACTAATGTTTATAGGTCGTGTAAGTATAAAACATATAATGTTAACTATTTTAGTGGCCATGGTTCCCGTGGTCATTATTATAAGCGTAGCCATGGCTACGCACTCTAATAAAAGCGTGGAAGGTACACCCGTGGTGGCCGAAAAAATGAAAAGTTTTGGTCGTTTTGGAACATGGGTAAATCGTGTACAAGATTTTATGTATGCCAAGGACAATGAAGTGCCTTATCAAGTTCAACAAGCAAAAATTGCCATAGCTAATGGTGGAATTTTTATGGGGTTAGGACCAGGCAATAGTAGACAAAGAAATTTTTTACCTCAAGCTTATAACGATTTTATATATGCAGTGATTATTGAGGAGTATGGTTTATTAGGTGGGGCCTTTATAATTTTTATTTATTTAGTATTCTTATTTAGATGTATAAGAATTTTTAGACGCTGTCCTTATGCCTTTGGCGCATTTTTAGCATTAGGATTAAGTTTCACTTTAATTATTCAAGCCATTGCCAATATGGCGGTGAATGTAAATATCGTTCCAGTAACAGGAGTTACTTTACCCTTAGTGAGTATGGGTGGAAGTTCTTTCATTTTTACTTGTTGTTCGATTGGATTAATATTAAGTGTTGCAAGAAACGTGGAACAGATGGAAGGGAAGGCGCCATTAGAAACAGAGATTGAAATTCCAGAAGAAAATACAGCATCAGATTCAGAAAACAATGTCATTGAAGCAAAAGCATAATCAATTACGCATCATCATTGCAGGTGGTGGTACAGGAGGACATATCTTCCCTGCCATTGCTGTAGCGCAAGCTATACAAGTGTTGCAGCCGAATGCTGCTATCTTGTTTGTGGGTGCTTTGGGGAAAATGGAAATGGAAAAAGTGCCTCAAGCTGGATTTGATATAAAAGGCATTACCATTGCAGGTTTCAATAGAGCGCAATTTTATAAAAATATTAGCTTGCCATGGAAACTGTTGAAAAGCTTTTTTCAAGTAAGTACTATTTTTAAATCCTTCCAACCCAATGCGGTTTTTGGTGTGGGTGGTTATTCAAGTTTTCCTGTATTGAAATATGCACAAACAAAAAATATACACACTTATATACATGAGTCCAATGCATTTGCAGGAAAAGCGAATACATGGTTAGGTAAAAATGCAGTACGCATTTTTACAGGTACAGCAGGAATGGAAAAGTTTTTTCCTGCATCTAAAATATTGGTAACAGGGAATCCTATCAGAAAAAATATTATTAATCACAGTTATTCAAAAGAAACCGCTTTGAAGGAATTTGCATTACCTGCGATTAAAAAAACAGTATTAATTATTGGCGGTAGTCTAGGAGCTAGTTCTATCAATAAAGCTATTCAAGAAAATTTAGTATTATTTTTTGAAAAAGGAGTGCAGTTAATTTGGCAAACGGGGAAGCCCAATGCTTATACATATGAGCAAGCGGCAACTGGGTATGAAAATGTATATGTGAATTCATTTATAGAAAACATGAGTGCTGCCTATGCTGCTGCCGATGTGGTAGTGAGTAGGTCGGGTGCGATGGCCGTTTCAGAAATTGCGGTAACTGGGAAACCCTGTGTATTTGTGCCGTATCCATTAGCAGCCGAAGATCATCAAACATTTAATGCAATGGCACTCGTTGCTAAACAAGCGGCATTAATGGTGAAAGACAATGAAGTGGATATTGCTTTAGTGCCAACACTTTTTGAATTATTAGAAAATACTATGCAAATGCAAGCAATGCAAATTAATAGTAAGGCATTGGCTTTTAAAGATGCAGATGTAGTAATAGCGAAAGAAATTTTAAAACAAATTAATGAATAGTGTAATCATGAATCCGTTAACTAGTTGTAAAAATATTTATTTTATTGGTATTGGAGGTATTGGGATGAGTGCTTTGGCAAGGTATTTTAATACACAGGGTATTAAAGTAAGTGGCTATGATAAAACTCCTACACTTTTAACGGATGCACTTATTGAAGAAGGTATTCAAATTCATTTTGAAGATGATATACAAAAAATTGATAAAGAAGCGACAGTAGTTGTTTATACACCTGCTATACCTGCTGCACATACTGAATTAAATTATTACAGAGACAATGGCTATTTGGTAGTGAAAAGAAGTGATGCTTTACAATGGATTACTGAAAATGCATTTACCATTGCAATAGCAGGCACGCATGGCAAAACCACCACCACCTCCATGACGGCACATATTTTACGTCATTCGGGTTATGGATGTAACGCTTTTTTAGGAGGTATTGCTACTAATTATGGCACTAACTTTTGGAGCCACGAAAAAAATGTAGTGGTCGTAGAGGCTGATGAATATGATCGTAGCTTTTTAAAATTAGCACCCAATATTGCAGTCATTACAGCAGTAGATCCAGATCATTTAGATATATACGGCACTGCAGATGAAGTGGTAAAAGCATTTGGTGAATTTTCGGATAAGATAAAACCAGGAGGGGTCTTAATTCAAAAATGGGGTACTGAATTTAAAACCAATACAAGTAACAAGACAGTGGTTTCCTATGGCTATAATAATTTGGAAGCTTCATATCATACTAATAATTTAAAAGTTGTTGACGGCTCCTACCATTTCGATTTAGTGCATCCAGGAGGTATTTGTAAAAATATTGTACTTAACATGGGAGGCTTGCATAATGTTGAAAATGTGAGTGCCGCTATTGCTATCGCTTTAAGTGTAGGCATTGAGGAGGAAAAAATAAAAGCAGCGGTGGCTGCGTTTGCAGGTGTGAAAAGAAGATTTGAATATAAAGTAAAAACAGTTGATAAGGTTTTAATAGACGATTATGCGCATCATCCCGAAGAATTAAATGCGCTCATAAATGGAGTGCGTAGTTTGTATCCCAATGAGAAAATGGTGCTTGTATTTCAGCCTCATTTATATAGCAGAACCCAAGATCAATGCGAAGGATTTGTTGAAACATTAGATAAAGCTGACGAAGTCATACTATTACCTATTTACCCTGCTCGTGAACTTCCTATGGAAGGCGTGAATAGCGAAATGCTATTAGATAAAATGAAAATAAGCAATAAGAAAGTAATGTCTAAAGAAGAATTGTTTGCTTGGGCGGCGACTACAGAAAATAAGTTAATAGTAATGGCAGGCGCAGGCGATATTGATACCTGTATTTTAAAAGTTCAAGAAATACTTACCAACAAATAAATGAAGCACTGGCAAACCATATTAATTAGAGTCCTTTGGAGTATTGCAGGAGCAGCGCTTATTTTTTTATTCGTTGTTGCTTGGAGAGCAAAAGAAGAAAAAAAATGTACTTCTATTCAAATTGAATTAGTGGGAGAAAATACTTCAGCTTTATTCATGGATGAAAAAGAAATATTACAAATTGTTAATGCGCAGGGAGTGAAAGAAGGGCTACCCATTGGGAATCTGAATTTAAATGCATTAGAAAAATATTTGCAAACTATTCGTTGGGTAAAACATGCTGAATTATTTTTAGATAATACACAAAGCTTACAAGTAAAAATTGAACAACGTATACCAATTGCACGTATATTCACGACTTCGGGTAATTCATTTTATATAGATAAAGAAGGCTGGAAATTACCACTGAAACAGCTTACTGTATTACGTTTGCCAGTTTTTACTAATTTTCCATCAGATCAAGAAAAATTATCAAAACCAGATAGTTTATTGCTAAACGATATTTTGCATTTTACCAAAGCAGTTCAATCGGATACATTTTTTATGGCACAAACAGCGCAAGTGAATATTGCTTTAAATGGCGACTTTGAAATGGTACCAACGGTGGGAGATCATGTGGTGTTAATAGGATCGGTTGAGAATATTGAAGACAAATTAAATAGACTGTATACTTTTTATAAAAAAGTTTGGATTCAAAGTGGATTAAATGCATACCAAGTAATTGATTGTCGTTTTGATAATCAAATTGTGGCGCTAAAAAAGGGAATGCAACCCATTCAGTTTGCGGGTGCCCTATCGCCTTTTAGCGATACCCTATCGGTGGCTCCAGTAATTGTTGATACCCTAAAATCGGCAATTTCGACGATCAAAATAGAGCCAAAAACAAGTCAGGCAATTGCCCCGAAACTAAGTCCAAAAATGGTAGCCAAAGTAACCCCAAAACTGGAGTCAAAAACCGCTCCAAAATTACTACCTAAAACAGGTGTAAAAGTGGCGCCCAAAAAAGCAACTAAAATAGTTCCCAAAACAAGTAATAAATCAAACAATAAAACGAAATCAAAATCGTTAATTAAAGTGAAGAAGTCTGCCAAGGCGTTAATGCCCAAAAAGACAACTTCCACAACTAACAACTAAAAAACAACAAAATGAGTCAGCACGAATCACCAATTATTGTGGGTCTTGACATTGGTACCACAAAAATCGCTGCCATCGCAGGAAGAAAAAACGAGTTCGGTAAGTTGGAAATCTTAGGATTTGGCCGTGCTAACAGTAATGGAGTGCAACATGGTCAAGTGTTGAATATTGATCAAACCATTAAGGCGATTCAACAAGCTTTACAAAACTGCCAATTAAGCAACCCCGATTTAGAAGTGAACGAAGTGTATGTGGGTATTGCTGGACACCATATTAAAAGTTTACAAACCAGAGGAGATCAAGTGCGTCAAGATGCAGAGAATGAAATTCAAGCTTGGGAAATTGAGCAATTAATCAACAATCAAAGAAAAACCTTTATTCCTGCAGGAGATCAAATTATTGATGTGATTCCACAAGAATTCCATGTAGATAATAACCAAAATATTAAAGACCCAGTAGGTGTGAATGGTGTGAAAGTGGGTGCTAATTTTTTAATATTAACGGGAGATAGAAACGCAATCAGAAACATAAATCGTTCTGTAGAAAGAAGTGGTTTAATTACAAAAGATTTAGTGTTACAACCTTTAGCATCTGCAAGTGCTGTAATGAGCGATGTAGATATGGAAGCGGGTGTAGCTATTTTAGATATTGGTGGTGGAACAAGCGACTTGGCTGTATTTTACGAAGGTGTTTTAAAGCATACAGCAGTAATTCCTTTCGGTGGTGAAAATATTACCAATGATATTAGAATGGGATTGGGTGTATTGAAAAGCCAAGCAGAAGCAATGAAAGTGCAGTTTGGTAGTGCTTTAACAGATGAAGCGAAAGCCAATGCCTACGTAACTATCCCAGGATTGAAAGGAATGCCAGCAAAAGAAATAAGTGTAAAAAGTTTAGCAGGTATTATTCAAGCAAGAATGAGTGAGATACTAGATTTCGTTACTTATCATTTAAAGCAAGTGGGTATGGATAGCCGCATGTTAAATGGTGGAGTCATCTTAACTGGTGGAGGTTCTCAATTAAAACATTTGATTCAATTAACAGAATATATCACAGGATTGAACGCAAGAATTGGTTTGCCAAACGAACATTTAGCGCCGAATCATATTGAAGAATTAAAGAAGCCAATGTATTCAACATGTATTGGATTAATCTTAAAAGGATACAACGATTACGAGCAAAATCATAAAGTATTTACAGAGACATTTAAGAAAGTAGAAGTACCTAAATCTTTAACGGTTAATGGAGCCGGAACTGCTAATACATTATCAAGCCAAAGAGTAGAAGCAAAGCCAGTAGCCACCACTTTAACTGAAGAGCAAATTGAGAAAAGAAAGAGTAAATTCTGGGATCGCTTTAAAAACAACCTCATCGAAATATTCAGTGAGGAAGATGACAAATTATTGCCATAATATTTTACCCACATTATGGTTATAAATAACGAATAGAATAAATTCTAAAAACGGTAATTTCGACATAACTAACTAACAACGAACCATCTAACTAACCCATCTAAACACAAAAAAATGATTCAATTTGACTTGCCAAAGCAAAAATCATCCATCATCAAGGTCCTAGGCGTAGGCGGCGGTGGAAGCAATGCTGTCAACTTTATGTTTAATCAGAATATTGAAGGAGTTGATTTTATTATCTGCAACACCGATTCAAAAGCGATTGAACAAAGTACGGTGCCTAATAAGATTCAATTAGGACCACATTTAACACAAGGTTTAGGGGCAGGTGCCGATCCTTCAGTAGGAAAATTAGCCACTGAAGAATCTTTAGATGAGATTAGAAAAATTTTAGAAGTAAATACACGTATGGCATTTATCACCGTGGGTATGGGCGGTGGAACTGGAACTGGTGGTGCGCCAATTATTGCAAAAATTTGTAAAGATTTAGGCATTTTAACAGTGGGTATTGTAACTACTCCTTTCGGATTTGAAGGACCACGTAGACAAGCACAAGCAGAAGAAGGCATCAAGCAATTAAAACCATTAGTAGATACTTTATTGGTTATATCAAATGATAAATTACGCGTTCAATATGGTAATTTAAAAATGAAAGAGGCTTTCACAAAAGCTGATAACGTTTTAGCTACTGCAGCAAAATGTATCACAGATGTAATTAATAGCCGTGGACATATTATTGTAGATTTCGCGGATGTTTGTACCGTTATGAAAAATGGCGGGGTAGCTATTTTAGGAAAAGCAGAAGTAGAGGGAGAAAATAGAGCACAAAGAGCTATTGAAGAAGCGCTGAATTCGCCTTTATTAAATGATAATGATATTAGAGGAGCTAAATGGATTTTATTAAATATTAATAGTGCAGAAGGTGATTATGAGTGTACTATGGATGAATTAGAAACCATCAATAATTATTTACGTGAGCGTACTGGAGAAAATTCTGATGTAATTATGGGTATGGGATATGATGCCACTTTAGATCAAAAATTAGGCATCACTCTTATTGCAACTGGCTTTGAGCATAAAGATCCTTTTCAAAAAGAAACACCAAAAAAAGTTGAGGCTCCTGTTGAAGAAAAAATTGTAATGACATTACTTTCAGAAGAAAGTATACCTGAAACAAACAATTTAATGACTGCACCTACCGAAGCGGTAGCTGAACCTGCAACAGAAGAGCCAATTATTGAAGAGGTAGCAGCCGTAGTTTTAGAAGAAGAGATTGAAGAAGAGATGGAGGAAGAAGTAATGTCTATGCATGAAGTAGATGAAATTTCAGAGAAAGAGTATGAAGCAGAAATAGATGCACAAATAAGTATTGCGGCGAGTGAAGTAATGGAGGAAATGGTAAGTCAACCTATCATTTTTGAAATCAACGATGTATATACTGGTGTAGAAGAAGAGGAAGAAGAAATAATGGAAGAAGAAGTGAAAGTGGAGGAAGTAATAGAGGAGGAAGTGATGGAAGAAGATCTTATAGAAGAAGAGTTGCTAATAAATGAATTAGCAGAACCAGTTGCTGAAGCCAATCATTTTATATTAACTAAGCCATCTAATATTTATGCAGAACATGCAGAAGAGGAAGCTGAAGAAGAGATGGAGTTAGCAGAAATGGCGCCATTTGAAATGGAGGAAATTCCGGCAGTAGAAGAAATGGAAGAAATGGAAATGGAAGAATTGGAGGAAGTAGAAGAAATGGTGATGCAAGAAGAATTAAGCATCACGATGCAAGAAATAGTAGAAGAGGAAGTGGAAGAAGAGGTAGTGGAAGTGGCAGAAGTAACCATGCAAGCGCCTGTTCAAGAGCCTGCTCCTGTTGTATATGAGAGTTCTTTTAGAATGGAGGAAGAGCCTACGATGCAATTGGTAATGAGAGAAGAATCTTCTTTTAATGCCAATCAAAATAATGCAAAGCAACATTCTTCTTCATTTGATATGCCAATAGATGATGCTGAAGAGCAAAGAAAAAAAGTAGCAGAGCGAATTCAAAAATTAAGAAATCTATCGTTTAATATAAACAGCGCTTCAGATCCAAACAATGAGTTTGATGCAGTGCCTGCTTATGTTAGAAGAAATTTAGATTTGTTTGGCAATACCATGGCTTCTGTAGAAAATTACTACAGTAAGTATACTGTGGAAAAAGATGAAAATAATCAAACACAAATCTCTACCATTAATACTTTTTTAGACGGTAAAAAGCCAGATTAAACTTGTTTTTTGTGTACAGTTGATTTTAGTTGTAGTCCCGTCCCGATTTATCGGAACGGGATTTTTTGTTGTCAAATTTCATGTACTTTTACCCCATGCAAACAGTATTAATTACAGGAGGAACCGGCATGATAGGACAGTCATTGGCTAAGCAATTTATTGCGAGTGGCTATGAGGTAATAATATTATCAAGACAAGTTAAGAGATCTAGTAGGTTGCATTTAAGTTATGCAAAATGGGATGTGGAGAAAGGAGAAATTGACATTGAAGCATTGCAAGCGGCCAATATTATTGTGCATTTAGCGGGAGAAGGGGTGGCTGATAAAAGATGGACGCTTAAAAGAAAGCAAGCCATAGTAGATAGTAGGGTGCAGTCGGGGAATTTATTGGTAAAAGCATTAAGTGAAAATAAGCATCAAGTAAAAACATTTATAGCTGCTTCTGCTATTGGGTGGTATGGTCCTGATACTGCAGAAAGTTTGGAAAATGGTTTTATAGAAACCGATAAGGCAGACGATTCTTATTTAGGGAATACCTGTAAGCTATGGGAACAAAGCACTGCAGCCATTGCCACAATGGGTATTCGATTAGTGACCTTAAGAATAGGTATTGTATTTAATAAAAGAGGAGGGGCATTAGCCGCTTTCTTGCAACCTGCAAAATTTGCATTAGCTACTATACTAGGAACAGGTAAGCAAATTGTAAGTTGGATACACCAACAAGATTTATGCAAGCTTATTCAATATGCGATTGAAACGCCTGCTATGCAAGGCATTTATAATGCAGTAGCGCCAAATCCAGTTACCAATAAAAAATTAGTGTTAACGATAGCGAAAAATACATATCCTATTTACTTCCCTGCATTTGTGCCAGGGTTTGTGCTAAAAATTATTTTAGGAGAAATGAGTATCGAAGTATTAAAAAGCGCCAATGTAAGTGCACAAAAAACACAAGCATCGGGTTTTGTATTCGATTATCCTACTGTAGAAGAAGCCTTAGTGGACTTATTGAAATAAACCAATAAGCGAATAAGCTTTTAAGTTAATTGCGTATTTAATTTCTAATGGGTCTTCCGGCAGTAATAACAGATTGTATTCTTTCCAAGGTTTTTTTCTGACCACATAAACTTAAGAAAGCTTCTCTTTCTAAATCAAGTAAGTATTGTTCGTTTACTAAAGTAGGTTCACTTAAATCGCCGCCACACATTACATAAGCTAATTTCTTAGCAACTAATACATCGTGATCGCTTGCATAACCCGCTCTCCACATACCATTGATACCTGCGTATAATGCACCTAAGCCTGCTTTTCCAAGTACTTTGATGTCTTTTCTTTGTTGAGGTTGAGTATAACCAGCTTTGAATAATTGTAGTGCTTGATCTTTAGCATTAGCAATGCGTCGTGATTGATTCAGTACAATAAAGTCTTGACCTTTTCTTAAAATGCCCATATCCATTGCTTCATTCGCCGAAGTAGCCACTTTAGCGGTAGCAATTTGCATGAATCTTTTATTGAGGGTAATGGTTTCAGGTTCATCTACATGCATTTCATCGGAAGCGCGTAATACAAATTCTTTTGTTCCGCCACCACCAGGAATAACACCAATACCTAATTCTACTAAACCCACATAGGTTTCTGCTGCGGCACAAATACTATCTGCATGTAAATTCATTTCACAACCACCGCCTAAGCATAATCCGTGGGGAGCAATAACAACGGGGATAGAGGAATAACGAACACGCATCATGGTATTTTGGAAAGTACGAATAGCCATATCTAATTCTTCGTAGTCTTGTTCAATAGCTAACATAAATATCATGCCCACATTAGCGCCTGCGCTAAATAAATTGCCATCGTTGGCAATAACCAGCCCATTATATTTTTCTTCTGCTAATTGAATTGATTTATTTAATCCTTCTAATACTTCACCTCCAATACTATTCATTTTGGTATTCCAACTAAAACCTGCAACACCATCTCCAATGTCTACTAAATGGCATGCTGCGTTTTTCCAAATTGTTTTTTCTTGGAAGTCAGATAAAATAATAAAGGAATCGGCACCCGGAATAATTTTATAAGCTTCGCTGGCTACATCATAATAATAACGTTTGCCATCTTGTACTTTATAGAAACTAAGTCCTTTGCTCTGCATCTTCTCCACCCATGCTGCCACTGCGTGTCCGCCCGCTTTCATATCCTTCAACACTGTGTCAACACCTAAGGCATCCCAGGTTTCAAAAGCACCAATTTCCCATCCAAATCCTGCTTTTAAGGCGTCATCTAAACGGTATAGTTCATCACTAATTTCTGGAATTCTATGACTTACATAAGAGAATAATGCAAAATGAAATTGTCTTACAAATTCACCTACTTTATCTTTTGCTTCATATAAAGATTTAATCCTTTGCGGTAAACTTTCAATCGCTTTCGCCGCGCCAATAGAAGCCACTTTTGTTTTAACACGTGGTTCGTATTCGAAAGTTTTTAAATTAAGTGTTAATATTTCTTTAGAGCTTGCTGTTTTTATTTTCTTAAAAAATCCTTGTCCTGTTTTATCGCCTAACCAATTTTGGGCAACCATTTTTTCTAACCAAGCCGGTAAGGTAAAAATATTTTTTGCTTCATCGTTCGGGCAATTTGCTGCAACACCTGCTGCCACTTTTACTAAAGTATCAATACCTACTACATCGGCGGTTCTAAAAGTAGCCGATTTTGGACGCCCCATTAAGGGTCCTGTGATGGCTTCTATTTCATCAATACTTAATTCCAATTTTTCCATGATATGTAATACACTCATCATGCTAAAAACCCCAACCCTGTTGGCGATGAAGGCAGGTGTATCTTTACACAAAACAGTAGTTTTTCCTAAAAACACATCCCCATAATGCATATGAAAATTTACAATAGCAGGATCGGTTTTTGCAGTAGGAATAATTTCAAGTAAACGCAAATAACGAGGAGGATTAAAAAAGTGCGTTCCACAAAAATGTTTTTGAAAATCTTCACTTCTTCCTTCTGCCATTAAATGAATAGGTATACCAGAAGTATTAGAACTTACTAATGTTCCTGGCTTTCTAAATTTCTCAACCTGATCGTAAATTATTTTTTTTATATCTAATCGCTCTACCACTACTTCAATGATCCAATCTACATGGGCAATTTTTGCAATATCATCGTTAAAATTTCCGGTACTTATATTTTGTGCAAACTTTTGTAAGTATAAAGGTGAGGGGTTTGATTTTATAGCTGCTTGCAGTGAACCGTCAACTAATTTATTTCTTTCTTTAGCGTTTTTACTTTCTTCACTACCTGGGCTTAGCATGTCTAATAATAATACTTCAACACCCACTCCTGCAAAATGACATGCAATGCGAGAACCCATTACACCACTTCCTAAAACGGCTACTTTTTTGATTGAACGTTGCATAATTAAAGCATTTTTGTAAAATTAGTTAGTTATGCAACTATTTTCAAAAAAACTTTCCTTTTTCGGGCTTTTTTTTTGCCACTGGTTGCGCCATTTGACCTTTTAACAATTGCACCTTGTAGGTATTAGCCTTTGAACTACATTTGTACTATGCAAGTAGACAATCAACTAGTTAGCCATTTGGCACATTTATCGAGGTTAAATGTGGCACCCGAAAAAATGGACAAATTAGTTACCGATATGCAAGATTTAGTAGGCTTTGTGGAGCAGTTAAATGAATTGGATACCACAGGGATTGCTCCTTTAATTCATATGGGTGATGCTCAAAATGTGCTGCGTGATGATTTTGTAAGTGGATCCATTTCAAGAGAAGAAGCCTTGCAAAATGCCCCCGATGCAGACGGGACATTCTTTAAAGTACCTAAAGTAATACGTAAATAATAAAACATGTCATCAGTAATTGAATTAAGAGATCTTCAGAAAAGTTATTTTATGGCTGGCCAAGCTATACCTGTTCTAAAAGGTATAAATCTTGACATTCTTAAAAACGAATATGTAGCCTTAATGGGTCCGTCTGGAAGTGGTAAGAGTACTTTAATGAATATTTTAGGTTGCTTAGATTCACCTACCAATGGAATGTATAATTTAAATGGACATGATGTAAGTAAAATGACCGACGACGAATTAGCGGGCATTAGAAATGTGGAGATTGGGTTCGTCTTTCAACAATTTAATTTATTACCCCGTTTGTCTGCTGCTGAAAACGTAGCCTTGCCTTTAGTATACGCAGGTATTACTAAAAAAGATAGATTAGAAAGAGCCATGGTGGCACTTGAAAAAGTGGGCTTGGCAGAAAGAAGTCATCATAAATCAAATGAGTTAAGTGGTGGTCAAATTCAACGTGTTGCTATTGCGCGTGCTTTGGTTAATAATCCATCTATTTTATTGGCGGATGAACCTACGGGTAACTTGGATTCTAAAACTTCGGTGGAAGTAATGGAACTTTTTGGTAAAATACATTCCTCAGGTAACACGGTTATTTTAGTAACCCACGAAGAAGATATTGCTCGTTATGCACATAGAGTTGTTCGTTTAAGAGATGGTAATGTTGAAACAGATACCGTAAATAATAACTTTTCGCATTTCTAGCTTTATTATTTGAACTTTATTTTACTAGTTTTGTTAGTATCAAAACCCCCTAGGTCTACAACAGATTTTTTAAACAGGGGTTTACAATTGTACCATGAAAATTTATACAAAAGCAGGGGATCTAGGTAAAACATCTTTAATTGGCGGAACCCGTGTTACTAAAAGTCATATTCGTATAGAATCTTATGGTACGGTGGACGAGCTAAATTCATTCATTGGATTGTTAAGCGACTTGGTTACACATACTGAAATTAAAACAGTTTTGAAAGAAGTGCAGGACAGATTGTTCACCGTAGGTTCTTCCTTAGCATGTGATCCAGATAAAGAACCATCTTTAAAAATTCCAGATTTAAAAGAAGAGGATATTGCTTATCTAGAAACATTAATTGATAAGATGAACGAAGTACTTGAGCCTATGAAATCTTTTATTTTACCAGGCGGACATCAAGCTATTTCAACAGCACATATTGCACGTTGCGTGTGTCGTCGTGCAGAACGTTGGTGCGTTAATTTACAGGAAGAAGATTTATTTGTGGAACCACTGGTTATTAAATACTTGAACAGACTAAGTGATTATTTGTTTGTCTTGTCTAGATATATTGGGCATTTAAATGGAGTGCCAGATTCTCCTTGGAAACCAAGAGTGTAGGATTATAAAAATTTTCCGTCTTTCATTGTTAAACTTCTATTGCTCATTGCAGCAAGTGATTCATTGTGTGTTACCATTAAAAAACTTTGATTCATTTCATTTCTTAATCGAATAAAAAGTTCGTGTAAGGCATTTGCATTTTCACTATCTAAATTACCTGTAGGTTCATCGGCAAAAATAAGTGCAGGGCTATTTAATAAGGCACGGGCCACCGCCACTCTTTGTTGTTCACCACCAGATAAACTATGGGGCTTTTTATCAACTTTGTCGGCAAGTCCCATAAAGTCTAAAAGCTCCATGGCTTTTTGATGTATTTGTTTGGAAGGCATTTTGGCAATCCAGCCCGGTATAGATATATTTTCAATTGCAGTGAATTCGGGTAGTAAATGGTGGAACTGAAAGACGAACCCGATTTTTTGATTTCGGTAATGCGCCAAAGCGGTATCAGAAATTGTGGTGATATCTTGACCTTCAAAAAATACCTGGCCTTTATCGGCTTTTTCCAAACTGCTCACAATGTATAAAAGGGTTGATTTGCCGGCACCAGACGGGCCAACGATACTTACTAATTCCCCTCTGTTAACCTCCAAGGAGACGCCCTTAAGCACCGATACGGGGCCATATTGTTTCCATATATCCTTGGCTACTAGTAGTTTTGGCGCTTGATCCATGGTACAAACCTAGCAATTCCCAGTCAAATTTGACAAAATTTAAAGATTTGTTTACATCCTGTAGAAAAAACAGATTTGGTTATATCATTTATACGGCTACTTTTGCAAAAAATAAAGCTATGTTTTGGACTTTAGAATTAGCCAGCTTTTTAGAAGAAGCTCCATGGCCAGCTACCAAAGATGAATTGATTGATTACACCATCAGAAGCGGTGCTCCTATCGAAGTAGTGGAGAACTTGCAAGAGTTAGAAGACGAAGGTGAAGTGTATGAGAGTATCGAAGATATTTGGCCTGACTATCCAAGCCACGACGATTTTATGTTTAATGAAGACGAGTACTAATTTTAAGAATTTTTATAGAATATAAAATTCTTAAAATTAGTCTCTAATGATTTTATAAAAAATAATAATAAAGGGCCCCGAGCAATCGGGACCCTTTATTATTTAGATGGGTTAGTAAGTACTATTTTAAAAAGTCAATTTAAAATAAAGAAGCATTAAGCTTAAAACAAATACCACTGAGTTGGCTACAAATACTGGCTTGCTTTTTATTAAGTAAGCATAAGTAAGCCACACAATCGTACTTGAGATAACAATAAGAATCATAAGCAAGCTTAAATCACCTACGCTTTGTGATTTCCAGGAAAGGTATACTTGAGGTATAAAAGTGATACAGCTAAGTAGTGAACCTAGATAGCCTATAAATTCTATTAACTTAGGGTTTATTTCTTTTTTCATAAACTAAAATATAGGTGCGGTTAAGAAATATTATTCTGTAATACCTGCTTTTTGCATAATTAAATCACTTACGCCCGTTGTGGAGTAACCTCCATCATGGAATAAGTTTTGCATGGTCACCATTTTCGTAAGATCAGAAAACAAGGTCACGCAATAATTAGCACAATCTTCGGCAGTAGCATTTCCTAACGGAGCAATAGCATTGGCGTAATCAAAAAAGTCGCCAAAACCTTTAATGCCAGTACCTGCAGTTGTTTTAGTAGGAGATTGGGAAACAGTATTCACACGCACTTTGTTTCTTAAGCCATAATGGTATCCAAAACTACGTGCAATAGATTCCAATAATGCTTTAATATCTGCCATATCGGTATAAAACGGGAAAGTTCTTTGTGCTGCTGCATAAGTAAGTGCCACAACACTAGCTTCGTTATTTAAGGCATCCATTTTATAGGCAACGCTTAACATTTTATGCAAAGACATAGCAGAAACATCTACTCCTTTTGCATAATAGTCATAGTTCAATTCTGGGTAAGCAATTTTCTTACGAATGTTAACACTCATGCCTATTGAATGCAAAACGAAATCTATTTTACCGCCTAATATTTCTTGAGATTGGGTAAACAAGTTGGTTAACTCTTCCACGCTAGTAGCATCGGCTGGAACAATTTTAGAATTTGTTTTTTCGGCCAATCCATTTATTTCACCCATGCGCATTGCAATAGGAGCGTTAGTTAAAACAAATGTTGCACCTTCTTCATGTGCTTTTTCGGCCACTTTCCAAGCAATAGAGTTGCTGTCTAATGCACCTGTTATAATTCCTCTTTTTCCTTTTAGTAAATTGTACGCCATTTGTATGGTTTATTTAATTGCTGTAAAAATAATTATAATATCTTATATAAAGACAATATTAAAGTCAATAATACTAAGAAGCCAATAGTTCTTTAGCATTGTCTATGGCAGACTTGCTAGGAGGGTCGCCGCCAATCATGGTAGCAATATGCTGAACGCGTTCTTTGGCATCTAATGTTTTCAAATAAGTATGCGTAGTAGTACCTTTTTGCTCTTTATAAACATATAAGTGCGCATTGCCTTTGGCGGCAATTTGAGGTTGATGGGTAATACATAAAACCTGTCTGGCTTGGCCTAAATTTTGCAAGAGTAAACCCACTTGTTTGGCAGGTTCTCCAGAGATGCCGGTATCAATTTCATCAAATATCATAGTAGGTAAATCCACCGATTTTGCTACCAGGGATTTTATACATAACATTAATCTACTTAATTCACCACCACTTGCTACTTTTTTAATGGGCTCAAATTTTTGGGTATTGTTGGCGTCAAATAAGATATCCACTTTGTCTTTTCCAAATAAGTTATAAGGTACTTCGTCAATGGTCACTTTAATTTTTGCATTAGGCATGCCCACTTGGTGTAATAATTTATTTACATTATTGGTAAGAGGAGTCATTTGCTTTTCTCTCTTACTCGTTAAAGTTGCTGCATGAGAAATAACTTCTTTCTCTAATTCTTTTACACGCTTAGTAAGCTCGCTTATTTGATCATTCAAATTTAAAACCTCCGTTAAATCTTTTTCCAGTGCTGCAGTAATTTCCAATAGCTCTGCAGTGGTTTGCACCTTGTGTTTTTTGAGTAAATTATACCCTAAGGAAAGACGTTCTTGTAGGAGGTTAATTTTTTTATCGTCGAAGTCAATTTTATCCTGCCAATTATTTAAATCGCTAGCAATATCCGCTATTTCAATTTGAGCAGCTTTAAGTCTGTCAACAAGGGTTGCGAAATCGGGCTGCCATTTAACAATGCTTTCTAAATTATGCCCCATTTGTTTTAGTTGTTGCACAATGGGGTTATCAGAATTATCAAGTACTTGAATGGATGCTGCTAGTTGAGACTTAATGCCCACCGCATTTTCTAAAAATTTTAATTCTTGCTCTGCGTTTTCGATTTCGTTTTCTTGTAATTGTAATTCAGCTAATTCTTTATGTAAATGCTGTTTGTAGCTCTCTGTTTTTTCAAAATCTTCTTTTTGAGTCAATAAGCTTTGTAGTTTTTTCTCCTGCTCTTTCCACAATGTAAAAGTTTGTTGGTATTGTGCAAGCTCTTTTTGCGAACTCGCTAAGGCATCAATAACGGTTCGTTGAAAATCGGTGTCGCCTAAAGCCATCGTGTCAAACTGCTGATGCAGATCAACCAATTTGCTTGTTAAATCTTTTAAAACAATAAGCGTTACTGGCGTATCATTAATAAAAGCCCTTGATTTTCCTTGGGCACTAATTTCTCTTCTTATAATTAATTCTTCATGTAATTCAATTTCATTTTCTGCAAAGAAAGGTTCATACATTTTTGTGTCGCTTAAATGAAATACACCTTCAATAAAACATTTTTTACTAGCGTCTCTACAAACAGTACTATCGGCACGATCTCCTAATATTAAACCGAGCGCCCCCATAATAATACTTTTACCCGCGCCGGTCTCTCCTGTAATAACAGATAGCTGGTTGGATAGATCGATGCTTAAATGATCTATTAAAATATAGTTTTGAATTTCTAACTTGGTTAACATCGTAAGCTGCAATATACATTACCCGAAAATGATGCACAAATTTTGTTCTTAAAAAAAGATTTATTGTTTTAAACAACGCTGAATGCCCGACTTTGCTTTCTGGTCTAAAGAATTTTTGAAAGCGTGGTTTTTCATGTTTATACAGGTATTAAAAAACTCAATGGCTTTTGAGTATGAGCCTTTATGCTCATACAATAAGCCAACTTGTAGGGCGGCACGGGCTGCAAAATATTCTGTTAAATTTTCTCCCTTCTCAATGGCCGATTTATAAAATCGTATAGCATTATCTGCATCGCCCATTAAATCGTAAATGCGACCTAATCGGTAGGCGAATTCTGTTTTATCTGCCTCGGTTGCAAAGTCGTTAGTTGTTTTGCCTGCTAAAATAGCAAGTGCTTGTGTCTGATAGCCACCATCACTTAGTAGCCTTGCTTTTAATAAAGTAGGATGAGGCCATGTGCCTTTTTTTGCATTTTGAAAAGCTAGCTTATCTGCATCGGTAATTTGATTGCCTTGCGTCAATACATTATTACGATATGCAGCCGCTTTTTTAGTGTCGCCCTGCATATAAGCAATCCAACTTAACCTTTCATAAGAATCCTTCACATAAAAATTACCTTTAAAAGTAGTCACGAATTCGGTAAATGCTTTTTGTGCTTTATCTAATTTTAATTCATTAATATAAGCATAGCCAATTTCAAATTGCCAAAAGGGAAGTGGCATATAAGCATCAGTCATCTCCATTTCTTGAACAATCTTGAGTGCTTTACTTGATTGTTGATGATTCAAGTATAGGTTAGCTGCCATGTAAGAATGATACTGATTTTTCTTAAAGTCATAAGGAGCAGATTCTATAAACTCAAAAGCCTTTTCTTGATTGCCTTCAAAATTCATTAATAAAAATGGATAAACAAATAATGCTTCATTTCTACTTCTTGCACTGTATTCATCTTTACTATTAATGTATTTAAGTACTAAGGCATTGCCATCAGTTATTTTGCCACTCATGCCTAATACATTGGCCATCCAGGCATAGCCTTTAGGTACCGTGCCAATAATAGTGGTCATTAAGCCATAGTACACATCGCCTTGTGTGAATTTGGGAAACAATTTTTTATTCTCTTTAAAGTGTAGATACGCTTTTCTAAAATCTAAAGCAGCATCCCAATTTTTATCAAAGCGAATAGCCACTAAAGATTTATGTAAATGAGTAACACCTAAACAATATATATAATAAGGAGATTGTTTAGGGCCTGTTTCAAAAAGCTGCATGCGCTTTTCAAATTGAGGATATAGCTTTTCGTAATCGGCAACGCTTTCGTTAAAAAATAATTGATAAAAATCGGCGTAGCTTTCAAGTAAAGGGTTGATTAAATTAGTAGGGCTATTTTTTTTCTCTACCTCTAACCATTTTCTTGCTTCTGGAATTCTGAACGAAGTAATGGCATCATAAATTTGTTGCGACTTATCATTCCAATTATATTGCAATTGTGCAAAAAGGTTTCCGCCTAATGTAAATACTAAAATTGCAAGCAATAACCATTTTCTCATAGGGTAAAAATAAAGAAAGGGTAGCTGTTAGGCCACCCTTCTTGATTATTTTTTAAAACTATTTTTAGTTTTACTTCTTATTGGACTCTTTCGTTACATCTTCCTCCACCAAGATACGACCGCAGTTTTCACATACGATGATCTTCTTGTGTAAACGAATTTCGCTTTGGCGTTGAGGGGGGATTGAGTTAAAGCAACCACCACAAGCGTCTCTTTCTACAGTTACCACGGCTAGGCCATTGTGGTAACTATTTCTAATACGATCGTAGCTATATAATAAACGCTCATCAATGTGCGCTCTAGCATCTTCGCTCTTTTTTCTTAAGTCTTTCTCTTCAATTTCTGTATCAGCTATAATCTTCTCTAATTCGCTTTTCTTATGTGTTAAAACGCCATCCTTAACAGCAATTGTTTTTTTAGCAGCATCCAATACCTTAATCTTTTCTGCTAATTCCTCGTTTGCGTCACGAATGTGTTTTTCGCCTAGTTTAATTTCTAAACCTTGCATTTCTAATTCTTTGTTAATAGCTTCAAACTCACGATTGTTTTTAACGTTCTCGCTTTGTTTTTCGTATTTAGCAATTAATTCTTCACTTGTTTTTATCGCTGCTTTTTTCTCATCGATAAATTCAGTGATACCATTAATTTCTTCTTCAATTCTAGTTTGTCTGTTTTGCAAACCTTGAACTTCATCTTCTAAATCTTTTACTTCCATTGGTAATTCACCACGAAGAATTTCAATCTGATCAATACTGCTATCAACAGTTTGAAGTTTGTAAAGATTAACTAATTTTTCTTCAACCGAAAAGTCTTTGACTGATGCCATATTTTCAAATTTATTTGGATGGTCTTAAATAAGTGAACCTCAATCTTTAAGGTAGTGCACAGGTTGTGTGTTTACCAAGGATTCGAGGACGGCAAAGGTAGGGAATTTAAGCTTCAAATTAGCAACAATTAGGGGAGCGACCCATTGTTCGCTTTCCCAATGGCCTATATCTATCAGTAAAAGCTGCCCATCCGCCTCAAAAAAGTCATGATATTTAAGGTCGCTGGTGATAAAACAGTCAATATTTTGGGCTTTGGCATCGGCAATAAGGAAACTACCTGATCCACCACATAAGGCAATGGTTTTCAATGGCTTTTTTATAAATTCGGTATGTTTAAGCACCGTTACATTTAACTTTTCTTT
>CAINWZ010000119.1 GCA_903854725.1 uncultured Bacteroidota bacterium | reverse complement strand
TAATTATTAGGGGCTTCAAATTTAGCTTCCTTATTAATATCATAGCCGCCCTCTGTATCATTACCATATTCAGAAGCATACCATTTTTTAAAATCTTCTTTTTGTTTATTAGAAAAACTATCAAAAGAATCGTATCCGCCATAACCAGGTACAGCGCGTCTTTTCAGTGTTTTTACCACTAAGCCATTGCCAAATGATTCTATCACACCCTCTGTTCCAATTAATTTAATACCAAAGGGCCCCTTGCCTTCTCCGTCAGTTAAGTTCACTCTTGTCACTACATGAAATGCATTGTGTTTCTCAGTAGTTTTATAATTCATGACTGCATTAATAATATCAAAAGAGTCTCTGCCATCTTTCCATAATTTTAAATCAGCAATACTCATAATTTTTTCAGGACCTACTGCGCCCGTTACGGTATGTATACCCGTTAACAAATGCACAATTAAATCTCCAGCAGCGCCTGTTCCATAAGCACCATAATTACGCCATCTGAAAAAACGCTTTGCTTCAAAAGGAACTTTAGGAGCAGTACCTAAGAAAGTATCAAAGTCAATGGTTTCAGGGGAAGCGTCGGGTGGGATAGAATAATTCCAAGCACCTCTTGCATCGGAACGGTCGCAAAAAGATTCTATCATGGTTAATTCTCCAATGGTGCCTGCTGCTAATAATCGCTTCGCTTCTAATATGCCTACTGAACTTGCCATTTGACTTCCTACTTGAAATACTTTGCCCGTTTCTTTCTGTGCATTAATGACGCCCCAGCCTTGTTCAATTTTTTGAACCATTGGTTTTTCGCAATACACATGTTTGCCTGCGCGCATAGCATCGATAGATATTTTTTGATGCCAATGATCGGGGGTACATATTAAAACAGCATCTACATCTTTTCGTGCTAATAATTCTCTATAATCTTGTGTCGTAAAAATTTGATTGCCCCAGGTTTCTTTAGCGCCTTCTAAACGGCCTTTATATAAATCACAAACAGCTACTAATTCCACGCCCGGCACTTTTAAAGCAGTATCGGTATCATAATGTCCAATAATACCAGAGCCTATTAAGCCAATGCGTATTTTATCGTTGGCACTTACCTTAATTTTTGAATTTAGTATAGAAGCGCTTGATGAAGCGCTTGATGAAGCGCTTGATGTATTGGAACTTGCGCTAGCTGCATTTCCTACAGCTAACAGAGCCATAGAGCCCCCTATATTTTTAATAAAATTTCTACGATTATTACTCATGATTTAATGGATTTAAGTGTTTGTGTAATCTCTATCATAAATCTATTAATAATATTTTGAATTTTGAAGAAATTTTATTGCCCATTACATAAGCGGTGTAATAGCCCAATAAATAAGTTATCTTTGCGTCATTACAAGCAATTACATTATAGGTAATAACATTGCAAGTAACTTATTAGCATATGAAATGGAGTCTTATTAAATTATCCTTTTTACTTAGTTTCTTTATTTCCGTAAACACAACTGCACAGGATAGTACCCTAGGCCATCAATCAAACCATAAAAAAAATATTTTTACTTTAGGATTGTATAAGCAACCAGGCTTAGATTCCATGGTAGACTTTGTAGATGGATTATACCGCGTTTTAAAAGTGAATAAAATACGCAGTCAAGATGAAAAGCAAAATAAAACCTTACTTACATTTATTCCTGCAGTGGAGTATAGTTTAGCCACTGGTTTTGCAAGTTCTATTAATGCAAACTTTATTTTACCTGTAAAAAAAACTACCGATAATCATTCCTTTGTCTCTTCTGAATTAAAGTATACGCAAAATAAGCAGGTGATTGCTCAAATGGTTTCTAATATTTGGTTAAAAAATAACAATTATAATATTACTACCAACTGGTCCTATTTAAAATTTCCACAAAAGGATTTTGGATTAGGTAGTAACAGCGATTTAAAATTATTTGACAACTTAGATTATTCTTATATTAAAATGCATCAATCTATTGTCAAAAAAATTGCCCCGAATTTTTATTTTGGACCCGGTTTAAACATTGACTACCGTTGGAATATAACAGATACTACCACTATGAATAAACCATTGGTAGGCTTTACTGAATATGGCATTACGAAACAATCTACCTCTATAGGTTTACTACTTAATTTATTATACGACACTAGAAAACAAGTTTCTAATCCTGCCCCTAATAGTAGCTATTTTAATTTAGTGTATAGAAATAATCTTAAAGTTTTAGGAAGTGATCAAAATTGGCAGTCTATTTTATTGGACTATAGAAAGTATATTCCTTTTCCTGCAACCAGTAAAAATATTTTAGCATTTTGGTCTTACAATGTTTTCACTATTAAGGGAAAACAACCTTATTTAGATTTACCAAGTACTGCCTCAGATACTTATTACAATACGGGAAGAGGGTATATACAAGGAAGGTTTAGAGGAGATAAATTTGTATTTGCAGAATCTGAATATCGTTTTGGAATTACCGAGAACGGATTTTTAGGAGGCGTTCTATTTGCCAATATGCAATCTGTTTCAGAGCGTCAGGGTAAACCTTTACAAAGCATATTAGCTGGTTATGGTGCAGGCATACGTATTAAATTAAGTAAACATTCCAATACCAATGTTGCCATTGATTATGGCATTGGCCAAGGCGGATCAAAGGGAATATTTATGAACCTGGGCGAAGTGTTCTAATATACAATTGCTCTACTTTGCTGCGTGCCCAAGGCGTTTTACGCAAAAATTTTAAGCTAGATTGAATACTGGGGTTGCTATTAAAGCAATTTATGGGAATATGCTGACCAAGGTCCTCCCAGCCAAAATACTTCACTAGCTCAGTGACTATATATTCTAGGGTTTTTCCATGTAAAGGATCGTTGGAAGCTTGTTGCATATGCAATATTAAGTAATTTGCTGCTATGCAAGCTCATCGATATTTTATCATTTACAAACCTGTGAATATGGTTTCCCAATTTGTAAGTACGCATGAGGTTAATTTATTGCATCAATTAGACTTTACATTTCCAGAAGGCACCCATGCCATAGGCAGGCTTGACCAAAATTCAGAAGGCTTATTATTACTTACCACTAATAAAAAAATTACTAAACTTTTATTTCAAGGTCCTGTGCCACATACTAGAACTTATTTGGTACAAGTAAAAAATAAGGTTACAGAGGAGATTGTAAAAAAATTAGCAGCAGGCATTGAAATCAGCGCAACCAATGGGCTTGTTTTTAAAACCACGCCTTGCTTAGTTAATATGCTCGACGAACCCATTGGTTTATCCAAAGTGGACAAACCCTTGCACCCCAATGTGCAAAGTAGTTGGTTGGAAATTTGTTTAACGGAAGGTAGATTTCATCAGGTACGCAAGATGGTGGCCGCCGTCAACCATAAATGCATTCGACTCATCAGAACTTCCATTGAGCAAATTGAAATAGGCACCATGCAGCCTGGCGATGTCATTGAATTTGAAGAAGAGAAATTCTTTAGGCTGCTTCATTTGCATGCAAAATAATTTGTATATTTAAGTATACATGGAATGGACAAAGCTTTAACTGCTATTCCAACTTTTTAAACGATGCTTATGAAAAAATTATTTACTTATGCCTTAGTGGCTAATTTTTTTTTGATGGGTATGGCTTCGATGGCGCAGCAAGCACCCAATAAAATTTTTAAAGACAAACAACTAGTCACCATTAGCAAACAAAGTTTGCAAGATAAAATTAAAGGGGGCTGGGCTGGTCAAACCATTGGGGTAACTTTTGGTGGTCCTTATGAATTTAAGTTTTTAGGTTCGATGATTCAGGATTACCAAAAATTAGAATGGCCCGAAAATGCTTTTCAACATTATTTTGATAAGGAACCAGGTTTGTATGATGACATTTATATGGATTTGAGTTTTGTAGATGTGATTGAAAAATATGGGGTAGAAGCGCCTATAGATTCTTTTGCCAATGCCTTTGCCAATGCGGCTTATCCTTTATGGCATGCCAATCAAGTGGGTAGATACAATATTCTTCATGGCATTAAAGCACCCGCTTCTGGTTATTGGAAAAACAATCCTCATGCCGATGACATCGACTTTCAAATTGAGGCGGACTTTGCAGGTCTGATGAATCCAGGAATGAGTGCCACTGCTACTAAACTTTGCGATAAAGTGGGTCATATCATGAATTACGGAGATGGCTGGTATGGAGGCGTGTACATTGCTAATTTATATACTCAAGCTTTTGTTTCCAATGATATTAATTTTGTGGTCACTGAAGCTTTAAAATCCATTCCCCAACAAAGTACTTATTATCAATGCATCAGCGATGTCATAAAATGGCATCAACAATTTCCAAAAGATTGGAAACGTACTTGGTTTGAAGTGCAAAAAAAATGGACCAACGACTTGGCCTGTAGCGAAGGAGTATTTAAACCATTTGATATAAGTGCAAGAGTGAATTCTGCTTATGTGATT
>CAINWZ010000118.1 GCA_903854725.1 uncultured Bacteroidota bacterium | reverse complement strand
GTTCCAGCGTGACCTCTGAAGTTTCTTGTTGGAGAGAATTCACCCAATTTGTGTCCTACCATAAATTCGGTAACATACACAGGGATAAATTTATTTCCGTTATGAACTGCAAAAGTGTGTCCAACAAATTCTGGAGAGATCGTGCTACGACGACTCCAAGTTTTGATAACTGCTTTTTTAGTTTTTCCTTCGTTCATACCCTCTACTTTTACTTCAAGGTTATGATCTATATAAGGACCTTTTTTAATCGAACGACCCATAGTTATGAGTTAAATGTTTTATTAAATTATTTTGTTAACTTTTTTCCGTCACGGCGTTGGATAATTAATTTATCGCTACCCTTTCCTCTTGTTCTAGTTTTTTCTCCTTTAGCATACTTACCAGTTCTGCTTCTTGGATGTCCACCAGACGCTCTACCTTCACCACCACCCATCGGATGATCTACTGGATTCATCGCAACACCTCTTACACGAGGCCTTACGCCTTTCCAACGATTTCTACCTGCTTTACCAGCAGTTTCCAAATTGTGATCGCTATTAGAAACAACTCCTACTGTCGCGTAGCAATTGATTAAAACTTTACGTAATTCACCAGAAGGCATTTTCAATACAGCGTATGCTTCTTCCTTGTTCGCTAATTGAGCAGAAGAACCAGCACTACGTACTAATTTTCCACCTTGACCTGGTTGCATTTCAACATTGTGAATGATAGTACCTAATGGAATTGATTTCATTGGTAATGCATTCCCAACCTCAGGTGCCACATTCTCACCAGAAGATACTTTCGTACCAACTTGTAAACCTTGTGGGCAAATGATATATCTTTTTTCGCCATCAGTATATTGTACTAAAGCGATAAATGCTGTTCTGTTTGGATCGTACTCGATAGAAACTACAGTAGCTTCCATTCCAGTTTTATTTCTTTTGAAATCGATGATACGATAATGTTGTCTGTGTCCACCACCCATATAACGCATTGCACGACGACCTTGGAAGTTACGTCCAGCGGTTTTCTTTTGTGGTTCTAATAAACTCTTTTCAGGTTTGTTAGTGGTGATCTCAGCATAGGCGTTCCCAATTCTCCAACGGGTTCCTGCTGTAATCGGTTTGTACTTTCTTAATGCCATTTTGTTTCTTTTTTCTTTTTAAAGACTTTTAGGTCTTACGAATTTTTCAGCTTCGCGGGCTATTATTTGTTATATTATATAGTAGCGTAAAGGTCAATGGTTTCACCTTCTGCTACAGTTACTAATGCTTTTTTATATCCAGATTTAATACCAGATACCACACCTGCTTTAGTAGAACGACTTTTATTTTTTCCTGGAACAACTAAAGTGTTTACTTCCATTACGTTCACACCATAAAATTGCTCAATAGCAGATTTGATCTCTAATTTATTGGCTCTACGATCTACTTTGAAAGCATATCTTCTCAACTTTTCTTGTTGACCATTTGCTTTTTCAGTAAGGATGGGCTTTATTAATATTTCTGTCAATTTCATAATTATAATTTTAAAGTCGTTAAGCTTATGCTACTACAGCTTCTTCTTCGTTAAAAATTTTAGCAGCTCCTTCAGTGATTACTAATATATCGGCATTCATGATGTCGTATGTATTAATATCTGCTAATAAAGTACTTGCTACGTTTGGAATATTGCGAGTGCTTAAATAAATATTGTCATCGTATTCTGGAAGAATAACTAATGTCTTTTTGTTATCTAAGTTTAACTGACTAATAATAGTTGCAATTGTTGAAGTCTTAGGAGCTTTCATATCGATATCTTCTAAAACTAAAATGGCTTGATCAATTGCTTTGTGAGATAATGCAGAAATTTTTGCAAGATCTTTTACTTTACGATTTAATTTAAAATCGTAGCTATGTGGTTTTGGTCCAAATATAGTACCACCACCCTTATATAATGGGTTACGGATAT
>CAINWZ010000117.1 GCA_903854725.1 uncultured Bacteroidota bacterium | reverse complement strand
TTTTAAAATTTTACCATACACTTCGATAGGCTGCATGGAATGGATTAAAATAGATAATTTAGGATACAAATTATTAATATTCTCAATTATCTCCAGAGTATTTCCGTCTGGTAAAATAATGTCTAGTACTAAATGAGTATAAGTATCATTTTTTAAATGCTGCATTAATTGATTACAAGTTCCCACTTCATCCACCACTTGCACATTAAATTGCTTAATTAAAGAACTTAACCCCATTCTCACAATACTGTGGTCGTCTGCTATTATTACTTTGGTTTCCATAAGGTTGATTAAGGAATTGAAATACTTACCTCTATTATTTAAATTTCTACCTAAAATTAAGGAACTTATTGCTTACAATATCTAATACGCTACATTATAGAATTAATTCTATTAATAAACTTTATTTTAAATAATTAGCCAAAATCATATTTCTGACTGTTTGTGGACTTACTTTCTTACCCATTAATATTTTATTATTATCGATTAGATAAAAAATAGGATTAGTAAAAGCATCATAACTTTTACGCAAAGGTAAATTAGTGCCTAAATTAACATGCACATAGTTGGTAGAAAGGTTATAAGTTTTAATAAAATCGTGCCAAACTGGTAAGGGCATACTAGGTTCATTACAAACCGCATATCTGCCTATTTTGATATTGTATTTTGCATCTAATAAATTTAAAACACTATCCATCTTAGGTACTTCCACTTTACAATGCTCGCAAGTGGGATCATAAAACATAATTACTGTAAATTTAAATTGCTTAGCAAACTGATGTAAATTTTGTTCTTTATTACCAGTATCTTTTAAAATCATATTTACACAGGTATCCTGAAGGCTTAATAAACTTAAGTTGTCTATTTCCTCTTTATAGGTATATTTTTCTTTAGCATCTAATACCTTGCATTTATCATTCAATAAATAAGACTGTACAAATTGCTTATACCCTTCGGTATTATTTACAATTTCTCTGTTTTTTAATAATTTCGTTAAGTAATCAACTACATACTTGGCCATAAACATTTTACAATCCACTGCTTTCATAACCGTATCAACCCCTTTACCAATGGAATCGGCCTGTAAGGGATAATAAGAAAAGTATTCTGTAAGTACTGCTCGTAAATTGGGTGTGAATAAGAGTTTCGGCGATTTAAAATCAAATTGTCTTATAAACTCGTCTCTAGCCGAAAAGTTCTTTCTACTAGGCACCGACTCATCTAATAAGTTCAATGCTTTAAAATGCAAATAAAGTGCATTGGTCTTTTGCATCTGCTCCATTGCATTGGTTCTAAAATATACAAGTTGATTGGTTTTTAATTTGAAAAAGGCCGCCTTCTGCGCTAAGTTAAATTTCTTCCCTTGGGCTAACTCGTTAGCAAAAAGTGTATCGTAATTAGATAACTTTTTCTCTAATAGCTGGTACTCAATAAAAGTTTTATTGCTTTGATTACTAAAACTTATATAATCTAAATAATTAGCGCCACTAAGCTCAACCTTTAAACTATCTTTATTTTCTAATGCAAAAAATATCTTGGCCCTCGACTTTGGAAAATAAAAATAATAGATCCCCCCTATTATAGGTTTCTTAGAATTAAACGTAAAAGTACCTTTGGATAAATTGATAGTGTCTTTGGGTATAAAATTTTTCTCGTCAAAAACAGTACCTCTAAAATAGATAACCGAGTCTAATGTATTAATGGCTTTTATCTTAATTTGATATTGCGCATTAGTAAACTGAACAAGTAGTAGATATAAAAAAATTAGTACACTAGATTTTTTCATTTGATTTTTTTTACGCTGTATTATATGACTAATTACTATTTTATGCGGCAATCCTTTACTTACAATATATTGCAATATACTTATCCACCTCTGGGTAGTTCTTCTTCTTAGCTGCTTGCAGTGGGCTACAAGCTTCGTTGTTTTTCCCAAGTGCCACTAAAGACATTGCTTTAAAAAATTCCGACTTACCAGTATTGTTTAATGAAGACGAAATGGCTTTGTCAAAATAACTTAAACTTTTTTGATAACTTTTATTGGTATAGAAACAAATAGCAACGTTTTCAAAATGAGTATAGTTATTAGGTTCCGCCTCACTGGCTTTTATATACAAATTCGCAGCCTTTGCATAGTCTCCTTTAGCAAATAACTTTCCAGCTTCAATGGCAAATTGATTTACATTATTTATTGATTGCCCACTACTTTGATTATTCATTACCCCTCTCGTAAAAAGATTTCTAGCATTTGATAATATAGCAGAATCTGCTTTAAAGCGAACAGAAGCGGTATCTAATACAAAATTCATATGCTTATCCGCTCCTCCTTTAACCTCATACATGGCTAACAAATATTGATTCACTGCTTCGCCACCGTCTCTGTATTTTTTATAAACGCTATATATCTTATTAATCTCTGTAGTGTCTTTTAGTTTAGCTGCCGCAAATAATGCATTTTTATAATAACTATTTGCTCTTGGCCAATTATAAAAAGCCCTATAAGCATAAAAAGCAGTACTATCATATTGTTGCTTAGCCGCAAATATGGCTGTTCTTATAAAATCATTGTAATGCAAGGCAGGGTTAACGTTCTCACTCTCCTTTAATAATCGCATAGACTCATCATACATTTTATCTCTAAAATAATATCTAGCTACTAATGCTTTAATGGGCAATGTGGATGTAGATAAATTAGGGAAAGTAGGAAATGCAGTTTTCACATCATCTAATGCCATTTTCGGATCTGCATCTATCTCCCCCATTACAAATTTTTGAACCTTTAATGATTCATACACTTGGTTATTGATATAGACAGCAGGCAATAAGGTTGCTAAAGTTAAAAGTATAAATAAGTATTTAGCAATAGGCTGAGTAAACAATCTAAACTTAGGACTTGCTACCCACTGCTCATTTAAAATATAAGCCGGCGCCATTACTAATGCAAATGAAAAAGCCAGCATAGTTTGCATAATGGTTCTTTCGGTAGGAAAATTAAAAAATGCGTCAATAAAATAACAGGCTAAAGCCATTAATGAAATGGTAGCAATAAAATGATATTGTTTAGCATTATTATTTTGCCAAATTCTTATCGTCACTATACCCAATACTAGAAACAACAAAAAATAACTTACCATTCCAATAACGCCTAAATCGGCCCCATTTTCAAAAAAATCGTTATGGGAATGATAAGGCACAAATAAATCATTCGTTCTTTCTTTTTCGTAAGGAATAGAAGCTAATTTCCAATTACCATACCCAGCGCCCAATAATGGATGCTTCTTAAAATAATCTAAAGCAGCCCACCATAAATGTATACGGCTATTTTCTTCACTAGCTACATTAATATCCCCAATTCTTTTTGTTACTGTACCATAACCACCTTGAAACTCTTGCATTTGAACGGCATTGTCTAAAACAAAATTCGCTGAAAAAAATGCCATGATGACAGGTATCATAAAATAGAGTAATTGAAAAACAATTTGCTTTTTATTTGATTTGTATAAAAAATAAATGGTTGTAACACTGAAAATGATAAGTATTAAAAGCAACCCCACAAAAGTAGACCTAGTGTTTAAAATGAATAAACCAAATATGCCAAAAAATAAAGAAACAAAACCAAGAATTTTACCTGCTATTTTACTTTTTACAATTAGATATAATGTAAATGGCACTTTAATAAGCAAGCTAGCAGCCATAACGTTCTTATTGCCATTATTGCCCATTAAACTAACTATATTCTGGTCTAAGGCCATACTTTCTATGTTCTTTGAAAATCCAGTAATCACAAAAAGTGCATCATACAATAATATGAATGACATTACTATAGCAATACTCATATAAAAAGAACTCAAATCTTTTTTATATAAAAAAACAGAAATATTTATGAATAATAAAAAGGTACTGGCTAACCTTGCCAAACAAACCATGGCCTCAATAGCATTCATGGCATAGCTAATTGAAATTAAAGCCCAAATAAAATATAATGTATATAATAATGTGAATCTGCTATTAAAAACAGCCGCTATTGCTTCTCCATATACTTTACGATTTAAAAAAATATAACCAAACACCACCAAGTCCACCACACTGGTATATAACCATTGTGCACCCATCACATCGGCTCCCCCTAAATCGGGAATAAAATGCACCATCAAATAAAGTGCAGTGAACAATAACAGTATATAGTCAGTCCCCTTTTTCATATATTAAAACTACTATATTTAAAGCACTTATAAAACCCTCACTTTCATGACTACTTTTTTAATAGGCCCTTCTCCTATCATAGGCGCATGCACATCTGCGGGAAAATAGATACTAAACATACCAGGATGCATTTCAAAAAATAGTGTAGGCGCATCGGCATAAAACAATACATCTTTCTCTTCACTATAAGCTCCTTTAGGATCCTTACAACTTGTTCTCGCTCTCCAACCCACCCTCTCCTTACCTTGCAGCACTATTTGAATATCAATATAGGTATTATGACATTCAAACCCTGCCAATGATTCTGCTACAGGAACACAATGTCCATCCATAACTATAGCTTTAATATCCTCTCCGTCTACTAGCACAGTGCCTGGCTCCAGATTTACTAAATTTGTTGTTACTATATAATCAATCGCTTTTGCAAAACGTGGATGCAAATTTACATACTTATTTATTTCACTTAGTTTATCTATTACCATAATTATACTTTTTTACTGAGTTACTTATTTCTTTTTTATCTCTTCAATTTTTTCCACCACCATTAAATCTTCTACTTCTATATTCATAGGCAATTGGCCCACTTTTACTATCGCTCTTTTCCCTTTAAACCCAATCACTTCTCCCACTTGATAATTCTTTTTCAACTTTACCATAGCTCCCACCATAATGGGCTGCTTTGTTTCTTTATATTGTTTATCTACTTTTTTAGCTAATTTATTGATAACAATGGTGTCATTTTTCTTGAATAATAAATTATACAAATTTTTCATCACCTCTTCCTTCTTATCCGATTTTTTCCAATCCAAAGCAATTTGCTTTATTTTTCGCTCCATGTCTTTTAAATACGCAAACTTTTCTTCGGTCACTCTATTCTGCTCTTTTAACAATTCTATTTGTTGAATATGTTTTTCTTTATGCAATACTTTATCCAATTCTACTTTTAAGCTATCATTTTCTTTTAGCTTTTTATGCAAATCTTTTCTTTCTTGTTGCACCAATTGCAAATCCTGTTCGGTTCTATTTAATAATTTATCTAATTCAAAATGATGACTATCTACTAATTTTCTGGCTCTATTTATTAAATGCTTGGGTAGTCCAATTCTTTCTGCAATAGCGAATGTATAAGAACTCCCCGGCTTCCCTATCACCAATTGATACAAGGGCTCTAGCTTTACTTCATCAAACTGCATCGCTCCATTAATAATGCCTTTATTGTGATTGGCCATTACTTTTAAATTCAAATAATGCGTGGTCACAATGCCTTGTGCATGTCGATGTGATAATTCTTCCAAAATTACTTCGGCAAAGGCTCCACCTAAATGGGGGTCACTTCCACTTCCTAATTCATCTATAAAAAATAAAGTCTTCCCATTGGCATTTTCAATAAAATGCTTCATATGCATTAAGTGACTTGAGTAAGTACTTAATTCAAAAGCTAAATTTTGTGTATCTCCTAATTGAATAAATAATTGCTTGTAAATACCCATTTGTGAAGTAGCACTCATTGGCACTAACAATCCACTTTGCAACATCACTTGGTTTAATCCCAAGGTTTTCATCGAAACCGTTTTACCCCCTGCATTAGGGCCACTTATAATTAAAATACGTGCCTCATCGTCTAATTCTAAATTAACAGGAATTGTTTTTTTACCCGAGGTTTTATTATATATATACAATAAGGGATGATAGGCTTCTATTAAATGCGTAATAGCTTTATTATTTACCATGGGCCTATTGCCATTCATATCTATAGCCAACAACGCCTTTGCTCTTATAAAATCAAAACTGCCAATTATTTGCGCATAGCTTAATAGAAGCGCAGAATAAGGTGACAACTGCGCCGTCAAGGCCCTTAATATTTTTTGTACTTCTTTTATTTCATCCTGTTCTAAGCCGTATAATTCATTATTCAATTCAATGGTTTCTTCCGGTTCGATGAAAGCTGTTTTACGGCTGTCACTTTCGCCATGTAAAAATCCTTTCACCTGTCTTTTATATTCAGAAAAAACAGCCACTACTCTTCGGCCATTGCTAAAACTTTCATCTATATCAGCTGTATAGCCCGACTTGGCTAATCGTTGGACTACTTTTTCAAAAATGCGTCTCAGCTCTTGTCTTTTCTTAAATAACTGATGTCTTATTTTGGCTAAATCTTCCGAAGCATTGTCTTTAACATTACCTCTATCATCAATGATTAAATCGATACATTCAATAATGGCTTTCTCATAATAAGAATCTTTGACCACTTCATACAAATTGGAATAAGCCATTTTTCTTTCTGCATCAAACCATTTAAATACCTGCTGTATATGATCGGTTAATCGTCTTACTAATAACCATTGCTCTCCCGTTAATTGTGCACCCGGTATCCCTAATAATTTTAAATCCTTTCTTATATCCAACACAAAGTCGGTGGGAAAATATTGATTGGCTAATTTTATAAACTTAAATTCCTCCGTTTGCCTTAAGGCTTCCTCTATATATTTTTGATGTGTATGGATGCGCATTTCATTGACCTGCTCCACCCCCATATTGGTTTGGCAATAGTTTAATAAAATAGCTGTTATTTTATCAAATTCTAATTGGGTGAGGGCATTTTCGGGATATACACGCATAGCTACTTAATAGAGCACGAATTTACTTAAATAAACATTAACTAAATGAGAACAAAATGGAGCTAAAATTGTTATAATTTAGAGTGCCTATAAAATTCGCTCAAAATTATAAGAATACTAAGAAGCCAAACCTATGAAAATATTAAATAAAGCCAGTTTACTATTACTTTCCTTGGTCTACTTATCTGCTTGCGCACAGCCGACAAAACAAAAACAATCTAAAAAATTAGACATGACTCATACAGAAACAATCACATTGGGTTCGGGCTGCTTTTGGTGTACCGAAGCCATTTACCAAAGATTAGAAGGCGTTGTAAAAGTAACCAGTGGGTATAGTGGAGGTTTTGTAGACAACCCAACTTACGAACAAGTTTGTGATAAAAATACGGGACATGCCGAAGTATGTCAAATTGCTTTTGATACCACAAAAATTAGTTTAGATGATATTTTAGCGGTTTTCTGGAAAACACACGATCCTACCACCCCTAATCAACAAGGGAATGATGTAGGCCCACAATACCGTAGTGTAGTATTTTTTCACAACGAGCATCAAAAAGAAGTTGCCGAAAAATACAAACAAGAATTGACCGATGCGAAAGCCTGGGACAAACCCATTGTTACCACAATTGAAGCATTTAAAAACTTTTACGCTGCAGAAAACTACCATCAAAATTATTACAACAACAACGCAAGTCAAGGTTATTGCAGATATGTGATTGGCCCTAAGTTGGAAAAATTTGAAAAAGTTTTTGCGAATAAGTTAAAAAAGGAAGACTAAGGACAACCTTAGTTTTGCGCAGCCACCCTGCCTAAACTATATAATCTTCTTTGCCAATAAGGATCTGCCAAGTCACTAATCGTAACACCCTGGCTAGTGGAGGCATGTGCAAACTTATTATTGGCTAAATAAATACCTACATGTGAAATGTTGCGTCTTCCATCTGCTTTGAAAAAAATTAAATCACCTTCCTTCAATTCATTCCATTCAATTTTTGTGCTTTGCTCATATTGCTCGGCTGCTGTTCGTTTTAAACTAACATTGTAAATATTTTTCATAACGTCCAAAGTGAAATAAGAACAATCCACTCCATTTTTTGTACTCCCCCCTAAACTATAAGGTGTACCCCACCATTCATCAATCTTTTGTAACAATGGAATATTTACAATCGATTCGACCGCTATATCCATTTTAATAGAATACTTTAATTGTAGCCAATTTGATTTTTCAACCTCTGATAAATTCGATGGCATTAATTCATAATTTGACACAACAGCTGTTTTAGGCTCTGCGTTTAATGCATCCGACTCGTTTTTGATATAAATTTTACCTGGCGTTACCGAAATATTTGTCAAAAATTCAATTTCACCTGTAGCAGTATTGCCATTATTAATAGCAGAAGTTACTTGCTTCTTTGCCATCACTTTTTGTGTAGCTACATGAACATTTGTAGAAATCGTTTTTAAAGAGCTACAACTAGCTAAAAAGCCACCCGCTACTACTAACCATATATTTAGATATAACTTATTTTTTATCATCGATGGCAAGTTAAGTCAAGTACCGCTAAAATTTATTAATTAGCCTATATTTAACCCTTTTTTGTGGAAAATTAAGGTCGTTTTACCACTTGATTTTAACGATATTTGTATCCTTAGCCCTATATCCGAATGCCTACTTTTTCCCATTTACACGTACATACCCAATATTCACTATTAGATGGCGCAGCCTCCATTGAAGGCTTATATGATAAAGCTATTGGCGATAATATGCCAGCATTGGCCATTACCGATCATGGAAACATGTTTGGCGCATTTAAATTTGTGAGTCAGGCATGGAAAAAAACAAAAGTAATAGGAAAAGATAAAGAAGGAAAAGATATACTCGCTCCTATTGTAAAACCTATTGTAGGTTGTGAATTTTACGTGGTAAAAGATAGACATGCCAAACAATTTACCAAAGACGCTAAAGACCAACGTTTCCATCAAGTATTACTAGCCAAAAATGCAATTGGTTATCAAAATTTAATTAAACTTACTTCACTTGGCTATATCGAAGGGATGTACAGCAAGTACCCTCGTATTGATAAAGAATTAATTCTTAAATATCATGAAGGTATTATTGCAACTACTTGTTGCATTGGCGCCTATGTACCTCAAACTATATTAAAACAAGACGAAGCCGCAGCAGAAAAAGAATTTAAATGGTGGTTTGATATTTTTGGAGAAGATTATTATATCGAAATTCAAAGACATAAAATTCCTGAACAAGAAATTATTAATGCGCAGCTATTAAAATTTGCTAAAAAATTTAAAGTACCTGTCATTGCCACCAACGATAGTCACTATATTAATGAAGATGATGCGAATGCACACGATATTTTATTATGTATTAATACAGGAGAGAAACAAGCCACTCCAGGTTTTGACGATTTTGTGAATGATGAGATTCAAATAAAAAATAGACGTTTCAAATTTCCGAATAACGAATTTTATTTTAAGACGCAGGAACAAATGACTGCACTGTTTAGCGATTTACCTGAATCAATCGATAACACCAATGCCATTGTAGATAAGGTAGATGTATTAAATTTAAAAAAAGACATTTTACTTCCCGCCTTCCCTATTCCAAAGGAATTTCAAATTCACAAGGAAGCCAATATGAACCAATGGGAATTATTAAAGCATTTAACTTGGGAAGGGGCTCATAAAAGATATCCTGAAATTACCACTGAATTACAAGAACGAATCGACTTTGAATTGTTTACTATTCGCACCATGGGTTTTGCAGGTTACTTTTTAATTGTGAGTGATTTTATACAAGCTGGACGTAATATGGGCGTATTTGTAGGGCCCGGCAGAGGTTCTGCTGCAGGTAGTGTAGTAGCTTTTTGTATTGGCATTACCAATATCGATCCTATTAAATATCAATTACTATTTGAGCGTTTCTTAAATCCAGATCGTAAGAGCATGCCCGATATTGATACGGACTTTGACGACGAAGGCCGTCAAAAAGTGATTGATTATGTGGTTGATAAATATGGCAAAGAACAGGTAGCGCAAATTGTTACTTATGGTACTATGGCTGCTAAAAGTAGTATTAAAGATGTAGCACGTGTAATGGATTTACCTTTATCTGAAAGTAATTTATTAGCCAAATTAGTGCCTGATAAACCTGGCACCGAATTAAATAGATGTTTACATGCACCACTAACGGTGAAGGAAGGTGAAAAATCTTTAGCAGAAAGAGAAGGCTATCAACCAGAAGACATTGACAACGTAAAAAAATTACGTGAAATATATAAAGGCAATGATTTACGTGCAGCTGTTTTACATGAAGCAGAAAGATTAGAGGGTTCTATAAGAAACACCGGTATTCATGCGGCAGGTATCATTATTGCCCCAAGCGATTTAACCGAAATCATGCCGGTGGCTACCGCCAAAGATTCTACTTTATGGGTCACGCAAATTGAAGGAAGTGTGATTGAAGAAGCGGGTGTACTTAAAATGGACTTCTTGGGTTTGAAAACACTTTCCATTTTAAAAACAGCTTTAGAATTAATTAAACAAAATCATGGCATCATCATTGATTTAGATTTAATCCCACTAGACGACGCAAAAACTTTTACATTATACCAACGCGGCGAAACCAATGCCACTTTCCAATTTGAAAGTGTGGGCATGCAAAAACATTTACGCGATTTAAAGCCAGATAAATTTGCCGACTTAATTGCCATGAACGCCTTGTACCGTCCAGGTCCTATGGCGTATATCCCCAATTTCATTGAGCGTAAACATGGCCGTGAATTAATTAAATATGATTTACCGGTGATGGAAGAAATTCTTTCCGACACCTATGGTATTACGGTATATCAAGAACAGGTAATGTTGCTTAGCCAAAAAATTGCCAATTTTACCAAGGGCGATGCCGATGTACTTAGAAAAGCCATGGGTAAAAAGCAAAAGTCGGTATTGGATAAAATGAAAGCGCAATTTGTTTCGGGTGCTGTAAAAAATGGTCATCCCGAAAATGTATTAGAAAAAGTATGGACCGATTGGGAAGCCTTTGCACAATATGCGTTTAATAAATCTCACTCTACCTGTTATGCCTACTTAGCATACCAAACTGCTTATTTAAAAGCACACTACCCTGGCGAATACATGTCGGCTGTTTTAAATCATGCAGGAAGTATTGATAAGATTACTTTTTTCATGGAAGAGTGTAAAAGAATGGAGATTAAAGTATTGGGTCCAGATGTAAATGAATCGCTCAAAGGTTTTTCTGTTAATAAAAAAGGAGAAATTAGATTTGGATTAGGTGGCTTAAAAGGAGTGGGTGATGCAGCTATTGAAGCAATTATTATAGAAAGAACTAAAGCGGGACATTTCGTAGATATGGTTGATTTTATGAAAAGAGTGTTGTCAAGAGCCGTTAATAAAAAATCTTTAGAAAGCTTGGCCTACTCTGGCACATTTGATTGTTTTCCTGAATACCACCGTGCACAATATTTTACCATTGCCGATGGCGATAGAATATCTGGCCTTGAAAAATTAATTGGCTATGCGCAAGCATTACAATCGATGAACGCAGGTACTACCAATACTTTATTTGGCGACCTTCCTTCGGCTATGCAAGTGCCTGTTCCTAAAATTCCTGTATGCGAAGAATGGACTTTGACGGAAAAATTGGAGCATGAAAAAGATATAACAGGCATGTTTATGAGTGGCCATCCACTAGATCATTTTGGATTTGAAATGCGTCATTACCAGTTCACTCCTATTAATGCTTTTAATGAAGTAAAAGACAATCTGACATTGTATCCTAATAATTTAGGTAGGCCCTTTAAATTAGCTGGCTTGATAACCGATGTGCAACATCGTGTTACCAAAACAGGTAAGAATTTTGGATCATTTGTGATTGAGGACTTTGCAGGAAAAACCGATTTTTTATTGTGGAGCGAAGACTATGTTAAGTTTCAAAACTATTTAGAAGTTGGGCAAAAGATTTTTATTAATGGATCTTTTAGAACTAGGTACAACCAATCTAATCAGTTTGAATTTAAAATAATGACCATGTCATTATTAGAGACAGTAAAACAAGTGCAAACAAGATCTATTGAAATTAGCCTGCACCCTAGCCATTTAAATACCGAAATGATTCAATTCTTTGAAAAGAACTTAAAACAAAACCCAGGTAAGTCTTCTTTTAAAATAAGCTTTGTCGAACCAAAGGATCAATTAGTAGCCAGTTTACTGACTATTGAAAAAGGATTCCTTATGAATGATGACCTTGTTCAATTCTTAGACAGTAACCCTGCTTTGAATGTACAGGTGAACTTAGTTACTTAAGCTATCAATTGTCCGACGCTTAGTCCGACTAACTGCCATATAATTTGTCCCCAATGGCCATTGAATAAAGTGGAAAAGTCAAATAGGCAGGTATCAGGGTTTGGAACTATTTTTGAAGGAGTAATTATAGAAACTTAAAATAATCAACATAAAAATATAAAACATGAGTTTAGAATTTACAGATGCCAATTTCCAAACAACCGTAATGGAAAGTGATAAATTAACTGTTATCGATTTTTGGGCAGAATGGTGTGGACCTTGCAGAGCAATAGGACCAGTTATTGAAGAATTAGCTACTCAGTACGAAGGCAAAGTAAATATTGGTAAAGTAAACGTAGATGTGAATCCTACTCTAAGTATGAACTTTGGTATTACTTCTATTCCAGCTATCTTATTTGTAAAAGGTGGTCAAGTAGTAGACAAACAAATTGGAGCCGTACCTAAAGCAGTGCTTGACAAAAAGATTCAGTCGCATTTGTAGGATTGAGTGGACTTTTTTATAAAATATTAAAATAGGCATAGTTTGCCTATTTTTTTTTATCTTCCTATCTCAAATATATAGCTATGGAAAGATTTCAAGGCCTTATTGGTATTGTGATTATTTTAATGATTGCATTTTTATTCTCCAATAACAAAAAGAATATCAATTACCGATTGGTGGCAAGTGGTTTATTACTACAATTAACCATTGGCGTCTTAATTTTGAAAATTCCTATTATTACTCATTTCTTCCAAATTATTGGAAAAGGCATGGGTAAGATTGAACAATTCGCCCGTGCTGGTGCAGCATTTGTATATAGCGGTGTGGCAGCAACCACTCCAACAGGTGTAGCCGATTTTGCCAACGGCGGTTTTGTATTTGCCTTTAATGTTACAGCAACTATTATATTAGTATGTGTACTAGTAGCTTTATTTTATCATTTTGGCATCATGCAAAAAATAGTGGCAGTTGTAGCCAAAGCCATGAATTTTATAATGCGTGTAAGTGGTGCGGAAGCCTTGAGTAATGTGGCTAGTGCTTTTGTAGGTCAAGTAGAAGCTCAAATTATGATACGTCCTTATTTAGCTACCATGACTAAAAGTGAAATTTTAGCTAGCATGAGTGGTAGCTTGGCTTGTATAGCAGGCGGTATATTAATTGTATATGCCAATATGGGTGCACAAGCTGGTATAGATTTAGCGCCTAAATTAATTACTGCCAGTTTAATGGCAGCACCTGGTGCTTTAGTAATTGCTAAAATAATTTTTCCTGAAACAGAAGTTTCACAAACCATGGGTAAAGTAACTTTACAAGTAAAAAGTCAATACAGTAATACCATTGATGCGATTACACATGGCGCAGGTGATGGTTTTAAATTAGCCATGAACGTTATTGCCATGTTAATTGGATTTATTGCATTAATAGCCATGATTGATTGGTGTATGCTTACTGTAGGACATTTGTTTAACCCCGATTTAAACTTAAGCTTGAATTTTCTATTTGGTAAACTATTTTACCCAATGGCTTGGGCCATGGGTATTCCTTCGGCAGATATTCAAAATGCAGCTACACTATTAGGACAAAAATTAACCATTAATGAGTTTGTAGCCTTTAAGAGTTTAACCAGTAAAGTGGTTCCCATCATCACCGAAAAGGGTTTATTAATTGTAAGTATTGCTATTTGTGGTTTTGCCAATTTTAGCAGTGTGGGTATGCTTATTGGTGGCATTAGTGAACTAGCTCCTTCTCGTCGTAAGGATTTAGCCGAACTAGGTTTGAAAGCACTTTTATGTGGAACCCTTGCCTCCTATTTATCGGCTAGTATTGCAGGTATTTTAATAGGATAACTACACAGAAATATGATTTTTATTAGCCATAATAATTCAATAATTATTGGGATAATTGGTAGCTTTGCATTCTAAATAAAGTGGGCTATGGGTACTGGAAATATTGAAATAATAATTGCTGCCGAAAAAGACAATCTCTTACAACAAATAGGAACTAAAGTCATTAACAACCAACGCATCAGTTTTGAGGAAGGCGTTTATTTATTTGAAAAAGCATCATTACCTTATGTAGGTTCATTAGCCAATTGGAAAAGAGAATCCTTACATGGAGACACTACTTACTTTAATAAAAACTTTCATATAGAACCCACCAATGTTTGCGTTTTCTCTTGTAAGTTTTGTTCTTACTCCAAATTATACGCACACAAAGAAGAAGGTTGGGAATTGACCATTGATCAAATGATGGACATTGTAAAATCCTATGATGGCAAACCTGTCACTGAAGTACATATTGTGGGTGGCGTGCATCCTAAACTTACTTTAGATTTTTTCATCACTTTGTTAAAAGCTATTAAAGCACATCGTCCCGATTTACATATTAAAGGATTCACTCCTGTTGAATTAGATTACATGTTTAGAAAAGCTAAATTAAGTACTGAAGACGGAATGAAATTAGCACACGAAGCAGGATTAGATTCTTTACCAGGCGGCGGTGCAGAAATTTTTCATCCAGAAATTAGAACCATAATTTGTGCAGATAAAGCTACGGGAGACGAATGGTTACACATTCATAAAACTGCGCACAATTTAGGTATGCATAGCAATGCTACTTTATTATATGGCCATATCGAAAAAGCGAAACACCGTATTGATCATATGGAAAGATTAAGACAATTGCAAGACGAAACAAAGGGTTTCAATACTTTCATTCCTTTGAAATTTAGAAACAAGGATAATGACATGCACAATGTTCCAGAGTCTACCATGGCGAACGATTTAAAAATGTATGCTATTTCTAGATTGTATTTAGACAATTTCCCACATGTAAAAGCCTATTGGCCAATGTTGGGTCGTGAATTAGCGCAACTAACTTTAAGTTATGGCGTTAATGATATTGATGGCACTATTGACGATACCACTAAAATATATTCCATGGCAGGTAGCGAAGAACAAACCCCTGTTATGAGTACCGAAGAATTAGTTCGCTTAATTAAACAAGCCCACAGAAAACCAGTTGAAAGAGGTACTTTATATAATGTGATACAAGATTATTCTTTAGTGGAGATGGATTAACTTCCTTGTATTGGTTTAATTGATTGCTAACATTCTGCAAGACCTATCGGAATTTGAATAGCCAAACCCCCTTCGGCGGTTTCTTTGTATTTAACACTCATGTCTAAAGCAGTGTTCCACATTGTTTTAATGACTTTATCTAAACTTACCAACGCAAAATCGGGTTTACTCTGTAAAGCTAATTGAGCAGCTGTGATAGCTTTTATGGCTCCCATTGTATTTCTTTCTATACATGGAATTTGAACCAACCCTCCTACTGGATCACATGTTAAACCTAAATGATGTTCCATCGCAATTTCAGCAGCCATTAAAGTTTGCTTTTGGTTTCCCCCTAATAATTCAGTGAGTGCTGCTGCGGCCATGGCAGAGGAAACCCCAATTTCGGCCTGACAGCCACCCATTGCAGCAGAAATCGTTGCTCCATTTTTAAATAAAATACCAATAGCGCTAGCAGTTAATAAAAAATTGGAAACAATTTCTTTGTTATTATTTTCTGAAAATAATATAGCATACAATAAAACAGCGGGGACTACACCAGCTGCTCCATTAGTGGGCGCTGTTACCACTCTGCCAAAAGAAGCATTTTGTTCATTCACCGCTAAGGCAAAACAACTTACCCAGTCTAAAATATTGGAAAAACTTTTTCCCGTACTTTGTATGGCGGCCATCCACTCATTCATATTGGTATAAGTGGCCCCGTTTAATAATTTTTTATTTAAAGCGAAGGCTCTTCTTTGTACAAATAAACCTCCAGGCAATTCACCTTCAGTATGACAACCCTTATAAATACAAGCCAACATGATCTCCCAAATATGTTCTAAGGCAGGAGCTACTTGTATTTCTTCTCTAATTGTTTTTTCATTTTCTTTTACAATTTCACATATAGGCAAACCCGTTTTTATACACCAATGCAATAGTTCATCTGAATTATTAAATTGAAAAGGCACTTCTAGGTCCTTGACATTGTGATTATCAGTGATGGAACTACTAATATCGCCGGCTTCATTTTGCTCTTCAATAAAACCGCCTCCTATAGAGTAATAAGTATACGTATATTGTTTTGATCCAATTTGAACAAGAAATTGTAAAGCATTGGGATGATGTGGCAATAATTGATCTCTTAAAAACAGCATATCCTGTTCTACTATAAACGGAATATTCAATTTATTATTGACTAAAATACTTTTGTTCGTTTTTATGCTGGCAATTTTTTCAGCAATTAAATCGGTATTGGTTGATATAGGATCTTCGCCCATCAATCCCATCATGACTGCCATATCGGTACCATGCCCCTTGCCTGTTTTAGCCAAAGAGCCATATAATAAAACTTGTATGCTAATAATCTTATCTAACCCAAATGCTTGTTCTAGTTTTTGAATACATTTTTTTGCTGCAAGCCAAGGCCCTAAGGTATGAGAGCTTGAAGGCCCTACCGAAATCTTAAACATATCAAATACCGAAATAAACTTTTCCATAAGCTGTTCCAAATATAGCTTAGTTTATATACATTTGACTATGAAATTTACGACCGCTTTAGCGCTACTACTTTTATGGGCATTGCCTAGTATAGCACAAACTGACGCTAATTTATTAGAAAAATTAATGCAACAAAAACCGGATCAATTTGGAAAAATGCTTGCGCACCCCAATGACTATCGTCTTCAAATTATTTACACACAAATAGATAGAGACAAAAACAATATCCCTCATTTTAAAGAATATGCTTACCACCTAAATCCTAAAGAATATTTTTATCCCGCTAGTACCGTCAAAATGCCTTTGGCTTTTTTAGCACTTGAAAAAATTAATAATTTAAAAGTAAAGGGACTTACGAAGTCAACTTTAATGGTATATGATAGTGTCGCAGATAGACAAGAAACCATCTACAATAATCCTTATTCTATAAATGGCACACAAAATATTGAACAAGCCGTTAAAGAAATATTTTTAGTGAGCGACAACAATGCAGCCAATAGATTGTTTGAATTTGTAACGCCACATACTGTTCATGAACAATTAGCGGCTAAAGGATATAAAGATGTTTATATAAGAAATAGACTTGAATTAGGACGCTCTGCTAAAGAAAATAGAAGCACGCAAGCCATAGATTTTTACAATGAAAAAGGAAAAGTAATTTATCATCAGCCTGCGCAATTCAATAAAGATAGTCTTCCCTATTATAATGCTTTTATTGGCAATGGTTATTGGAACAACCAAGACTCTTTAATAAAAGGCCCTTTAAATTTTTCTGAAAAAAATAGAATTTATTTAAACGACCTCACGCATATTTTAAAATCGGTACTATTCTTTGATCAAACCCCTCCAGCGCAAAGATTTAATTTAACCACAGAAGATAGAAAGTTTTTATTGCATTGGATGCACACTTTGCCTACTGAATCGCAATATCCTACTTACGATACTGCTAATTATTGGCCAGCTTATTGTAAATTTTTATACACAGGTTCTGCCAAAGGCCCCTTCCCTAGTAATATTAAAATATTTAATAAAGTGGGTGATGCTTATGGGTTTTTATTAGACATTGCCTACGTCATGGATCCCGAAAAGAAAGTTGAATTTATGTTAAGCGCCGTTATTTATTGCAATAGCGATGGCATTTTAAACGATAGCAAATACGATTACGACACTGTTGGTTTCCCGTTTTATAAAAACCTTGGTCAACTTATCTATAACTATGAGCTAAAGCGTAAAAAAGCCTTTCTTCCTAATTTAGACCCCATCCTTGCCGCTGCTAAGTAGATATTAACACAAAGGGAATAATTTGGTGGCTAACAAAGTCTAAAACTTACGTCTGTTTGCGAATAATTTGCGAAATTTGTATTTCAAATAAGCAATCCATGATACTATCTTCCCTATTAAACAGATTCAGTGAGCCAGAAACTTTAAAAATGGCAAAATTAGGCCGTGAGTTAAGAGCACAAGGCAAAGATGTTATTGACTTAAGTTTGGGAGAACCCGACTTTGATACTCCTCAACATATTAAAGATGCCGCCATTAAAGCCATTAATGACAACTGGAGTCACTATACACCTGTCGCAGGATTTGCCGATTTAAGAGAAGCCGTTTGCAGTAAATTAAAACGTGATAATAATTTAGACTATAAGCCCGAAAATATTGTAACCTCTACAGGTGCTAAACAAAGTTTAGCGAATGCGATTTTAGCTTTAGTAGACGATGGGGATGAAGTAATCATTCCTACTCCTTATTGGGTTACTTATTCTGAACTGGTAAAAATTGCTCGCGGTAAAGTAGTAGAAATTAGAAGTACGGTGGAAGATGGTTTTAAAGTGAGCCCTGCTCAAGTTGAAGCTGCTATTACTTCAAGAACAAAAGTTTTCATGTTCTCTTCGCCTTGTAACCCTTCTGGTGCAGTGTACAACAAAACTGAATTAGAAGCTTTAGCGAATTTATTTAAAAAGTATCCTAGTATTACCATTTTATCAGATGAAATATATGAGTACATTAACTTCGAAGGCAAACACGAAAGCATTGCTCAGTTTGATGCCATCAAAGATCAAATTATTGTAATCAATGGTTTAAGTAAAGGTTTTGCGATGACCGGTTGGCGCTTAGGCTATACTGCATCCAATGTTGAATTAGCAAAAGCCATGGAAAAATTACAAGGACAATTTACTTCTGGCACTTCAAGTATTACACAAAAAGCAGCTGTCACTGCCTTAATTGGTGATTTAAAACCTTCTATAGCAATGACCGAAGAATTCACACGTCGTCGTGAAAAAACTTTAGCACTTGTAAACGAAATACCAGGATTTAAATGTTTCGCTCCTCAAGGTGCTTTTTATGTATTCCCTGATGTAAGTGCTTACTATGGCAAATCTGATGGCACTACTACTATTAAAAATGCCCCCGATTTTAGCATGTATATTTTAAACGAAGCGAATGTTTCTTCTGTGATGGGAGATGCTTTTGGAGAACCCAATTGCGTTCGTTTCTCTTTTGCCAATAGCATGCCAAATATTGAAAAAGCTTGGGCTAGAATTAAAGTAGCTTTGGCTAAATTAAAATAGTGACACCCGAAAAATTTCAGATGTTCGAAAATCGGTTGCTTAAGAATTATAAGCACCGCATTAAACAAGCCAAACGACAAAACATTAGTTGTTGGCGCTTGTATGACCATGACCTACCTGAATTTCCTATTTGTATTGAAATTTATGAAGACTATATTTATATAGCTGAATACAATCGACGACATAGCTTGTCCGACGAAGAACATGATACCTGGTTAATTGAAACAAAAAACTGCATTGCCAATATCACAGCACTCCCCATTGAGAATATGTATCTAAGAATACGTAAACGAATGGATCATAAAGAAGAGCAATATGAAAAGGAAGCATCCATCCCTGCCTCTAAAATTATTACTGTTCAAGAAAATGGTTTACAGTTTTTAGTAAACCTCACCGACTATTTAGATTCTGGTTTATTTTTAGACCACCGTATTACCAGACAAATGGTGCAAGCCGAAGCCAAAGACACTGAATTTTTAAATTTATTTTCTTACACCAGTTCATTTTCGGTGTATGCTGCAGCTGCTGGCGCAAAAACGGTTACCTCGGTTGATTTATCTAAAACTTATTTGGCTTGGAGTGAAGAAAACTTTGCGCTCAATAAATTAAACAATAAACTTGCCTATCAGTTTATTCATGCCGATGTAAAGCAATATTTAAAAACATTACCCAGTAATAAATACGATTTAGTGTTGATGGATCCTCCTACTTTTAGCAATAGTAAAAGAATGAAGGATGTTCTAGATATTCAAAGAGACCATGTTGAATTAATTAACGACGTTTTACGCTCCATGAAACCCAATGGTATACTTTATTTTAGTACTAACTTTTCTCATTTTAAATTAGAAGCAGAAAGTATTCATAGTACCTCTATTAAAGATATCACTAAAGCCACTACCCCATTCGATTTCGAGGGAAGATTAAAAAGAGCCTGCTTTAAAATTTTGAAGACAGTATAAATTCGTGAATAGCCAATACTTGTGGCATGATTAATTGTATTTCATCGTTCACAATTACCTTATCACACAAACGCATTTTAATGGTATCATTTATTTGATAGCGCATTCTACTTTCTGCTTCCTCTTTGGAACAAGCATCTCTTTGCATAATTCTTTGTATTCTTAAAGGCTTCGGCGCCGTTACACCAATTACAAAATCTAATCCTTCGGCAGCATTGGACTCAAATAAAAGAGCTGCTTCTTTTATCACATAAGGCGCCGTTTGTTGTTTCGCCCAATCCCAAGCAGCTTGAATGGTAATGGGGTGAACAATAGCATTTAATAAGGCGAGTTGATGCGGGTCGGAAAAAACGATGGAAGATAAATAAGCTTTTTGTAAGATGCCATTTTCATATACTTTTTCGCCAAACTGTTTTATTAATTGCGATTTGATTGCTGGACTGGTTTGCATCAGCTCCTTTGCAGTATCATCGGCATTAAACACAGGAACTCCAATACTAGCAAACAGTTTTGCTACCATGGTTTTCCCTGCGCCTATTCCACCAGTAAGTCCGATCATCTTAGACATAAAAAAGTCCGAAATTAGTTACCCCAATTTCGGACTTTTTTTAATCAAACCAATTATAATTATTTAGGGTTGGTTTTTGACCACTCTAAACTAATAGAAGATTTTTCAATTTTTAAGTAACTACCAGGACTTACTTCCAATTGGATGGTATTGTCTTCGTTTACTTTATTAACAGTGCCGTGAATACCAGCAATGGTTACAACTTTGTCTCCTTTTTGAATATCGTCAATAAACTTCTTTTGCTCTTTCGCTTTTTTAGCTTGTGGACGAATCATAAAAAACCAAAATACTAAAATTATACCACCCAACATTACTAATTGGAAAGTACCTCCTCCTTGTGGTGGAGCTTGTAATAAGAATTGTGTCATTTTTATTTATTTATAAATTGTAAGCAAATATAATGCAAAGAAACTATTTCGCCTTATGGCTTATTTTTTGAATTTTTCCCGAACCCACTAGCTCTTTATGAATATTATCCAAAATACCATTCACAAAATGGCCACTTTGTTCGGTACTGTATTCCTTGGCTAAATCGATGTATTCATTGATCGTTACTTTGGTAGGTATGGTATCAAAATACAATAATTCACAAACACCTAAACGAAGTAATATCATGTCTATCACTGCAATACGCTCTGGATCCCAGTTATTTAATTTTGGCTTAATCACCTCTTCCGTATACGATTTCTTGTCTATCGCAGTTTGTAATAAATCGGTTGCAAATTTCATCTTCTCTTCACCTACTAAATCTAAGAAATCGATCGACCCAGGTTTTTGCAAATAATTCAACATAAACCCTACCATCATATCGCCCTCATCTTCCCAATTGGCGAAGCGCTCATCAATATACTCTAACATATTATCCGACTCCAAAATAAGGGTGCCAAAGATATACTTTAGAATTTCCTTCTCTTTCGCCTTATCCCTACTTTGGTCTTCTATATAAGTTTTATAAATAGCCGATTCTGATAAAATCCTAAATAAGGTTTTCACTATATCCTCATTAACCCACTGATCTGGATTCACAATGGCAATGGCTTTTTTAAATTTTTCCGACTCTATGGTTTGCCACACAATACTATTACCTGCCAATTTAATATTGACGGATAAATCTGCTTGGTTGGGTAAATTTTTGGAGGCTCTCTGCCCTGCTTCTACTTCGGCATACAAGGCTACTTGGTGGACAAGATGAACCAGGAAAACAAACAAATTACGTGTTTTGTCAAATTCCTTCTGAAGTAGGGAGCCGGGACTGCTTTGGTTTTGATTTTCAACCATATACAGCACCTGCATTACTTTAATTCTAATATTTCTTCGGTTCATCATATGTGTAAGAGCTAAACGGCTGCAAATCTATCTAAATTATTGGTAAAAACTGACATTTTTTA
>CAINWZ010000116.1 GCA_903854725.1 uncultured Bacteroidota bacterium | reverse complement strand
GATTAGTTCAAAAATTTTAATGAATAAGATGAGGCAAAAATAGTAACTGAACTCTTAATTACTATAGAACTTTTCGAAAAACTTAGCGATGAAAAAATTTATGAGATTCTGACGGCTGAATAAAAAGATTTTTTCGTAAATAACTATCTTCCAAAACTCATTAGAGATTTACTGAACCATTAATAATATCAAAATAAAGAGGCATACAAGATTGTTGAATAGATTATATTTAAAGCAATTACTTTGATAGTCTAGTTTATTCCAAAGGATAGTGTCCAATTATCTGAAACTTTTAAGCAAGTTTTTGATCTAACTAGACTATTCTATAAATAAAATAATTAAGATGAGAATGAGAAAAGGTCCTTAGGATATGAATATATACATGACAATTCTCGTTTAGAATGGCTAAAAACTTTAAAATAAGGCGATATTATTGACGCTGTAAAGTAAGAAAAACACTATAGAAAAGCATGTTGGTCAAGGGCAGTGGTACTTTATATTCTAGAGAATTATAATGAAGTAAAACTAGGTTTTTAATGTGAATACGAAAAATATGATTGCTATATAAATATGAATTCATTCGAAATTGCTGAGAAAGGTACAATGAGCGAAGATTACGATTGGAGATTGGAACTTAAAGTAGGCGATCTACTCGATGTATGCGATACAACAAATGTATGGTATACATCAACAGTATTACAAAGAAAAATCCGATAGGGAGACAGAGGCGACGACATAATTGAAATCAAAATAGGGTACCGGGTATATTAAGGCGATTCCTATGTAGGGTGGTCCGAAAGATATGATGACTGGTTCACAGTCACTTCCCCTAGAATTTCAAAACCCAGGAGTATGGCTAAATAATTTTGTAAAAAAGCCTCTTAGGCTGGGTGCGAGCCAACTATAGATGATTCTAAAGACATTATTTACTCGAGGTTGTACATTGAAAAACCCTTTTGTGCTCTTATGAGACTGTATTTTCCCGCTATTGAAATACCAACTAGGAGTGTGTCACTCATTAACTTTATTAATTTTTTCTTTCAGTTGAAGGGGTTTGATAAGATACTGCAAAGAATATAAGATAGGGAAAATTGGATACCATTTGAAGTTCTTGCTAATTATCTCTATACGATAGGAGGACTCACTCCAGTATTTTTTCGTAACTTTTCCCTTGAATTTATACCCAAACTTTGGGATTCAGTAATTGCATATTTTAATTAAATGCCAGATTCTATTTTAAGAACAGTGGATTAGGCCAAATAAGATACAATCTTCAAAAGTTTTGATGGTCTCCTAAAAAGATGTTTCTCAGTTGATCAAAAATGTTAATTAATTGAGAATACATATCTTAAGATTTCACTTAAATGTCTTCAATGTGACTTCCTTTAATAAAAAATTCTTGGTCTAAAGATGATTACTTCTGTAACTAGCAGTATTCGCATAGGAAGTTTTCAATATTACACTTATTCAATGTTCAAGTTTTGGTTACAAGACAATAAAATACTTTAGATTCTATTTTCATCTGAATCTCATCCACAACTTATATAAAGATCAACAGACATCTTAAAATTCATGATATAATAAAATATGTTGACCTAAGACTCGCTTGAAACTATATGGAAACTAATTGATCCTGACATGTCTAACAAAGAAAAGAATTAGAGCATTTATAAAGTATTGCATGAAGTGGCATCTTCTCTATAATTGTTTTAAGTTTCACATTTGTTGAATTTAATTAAAGAAGCTACTTGTGTTCAAAGTGAACATGTTGATCTAATTAATGAACTATTTGGCTAATCTTAGACAACTCAAAAAAATGCTTCATACCTTAACTCAGCATTATAATGTCTATGGAATATTTTTACAGGTAATGATATAGGAATACCCGAAGGAGTTAAAGAAAAGGCTTAAAAATAATTTATTTTAT
>CAINWZ010000115.1 GCA_903854725.1 uncultured Bacteroidota bacterium | reverse complement strand
AGGAACTAATCCATTAATTCCTGTTGACACCGATGGTGATGGTACACCAGATTATAGAGATTTAGATAGTGATGGAGATGGAATACCTGATAGTGTTGAAAAAGGAACTGATCCATTAAATCCAGTTGACACGGATGGAGATGGTACACCAGATTACAGAGATTTAGATAGTGATGGAGATGGCATTCCAGATTCAATTGAAAAAGGAACTAATCCATTAATTCCTGTTGACACCGATGGTGATGGTACACCAGATTATAGAGATTTAGATAGTGATGGAGATGGAATAACAGATTCAATTGAAAAAGGAACTAATCCATTAATTCCTGTTGATACGGATGGTGATGGCATACCTGATTATAGAGATACCGATAGTGATGGTGATGGAGTTCTTGATAATGTAGATAATTGTAGAATAGAAGTGGGTGTTGTTGAAAATGATGGGTGCCCTAAAATAAAGCCAAACGTTGTTCCTGATGATATTATCAATCCTGATATTAATGTTACTAATATTAATGTTCCTGTAAGTGGGAATCTTAATACGAATGATAAAATAAATTCTGGAACTACTTATGGAATACCAATTGCATCAACTACAAATCCATCCGGAGCTACAATAACAATAGATGCAGCAACAGGAACGTATACTTTTACAGGGACGACCCCAGGAAAATATATTTTTTATGTTCCTGTTTGTGCTTCAGGTCAAACAACAGATTGTCCTTTATCTTCTTTAGAAATTACGGTCTTAGAACCAGTAGCTTCAACAGATGATCCCGTGGCGAATAATGATATTGCTGCAATAAAATATAATACAGCTACAACTGTAAATATTTTAGGAAATGATAAAGCTGGTAACCCAGGCGGTGCAATTGATACTGCTAGCGTAAAAGTGTCTGTTCAACCAGCTCATGGAACAGTTGTAGTAAATAAAGATGGAACAATAACTTATACACCAACTGCGGGCTATGTAGGAACGGATAGTGTTATATATAATGTGTGTGATACCGCAAAGCCTGCTAAGTGCAGTAGTGCAGTAGTTTACTTTACGGTTCAAGCAAATGCAGTAAATCCAGTAACAACTGCAACAGATGATTATACAACAGTAACAGGCTCAATGAATGGAAATACTACGGTGAGTGGTAATGTATTAAATAATGATAAAAATTCAGGGGCATTAACTACTGCAAATGATTTAACAGCTAAAATTATTACTGGGCCCACTGCGTCTCAGGGGACCTTTACTATTAATACAGATGGTAGTTATACATTTACTCCAACAGCAGGGTACAGTGGACCCGTTGAAATTTTATACGAAGTATGCGGTGGTACACCAACTTCATGTGCAAAAGCAACTTTACATATATTAGTAGATCCTGTACCAACTATTAATCCTGATATAAACGTTACCAATATTAATGTTCCAGTAGGAGGGTCACTTGCCACTAATGATAAAGTTCCTGCAGGTGCCACTTATGGTTCGCCTAATGCAGCTGTAACTAATCCATCTGGAGCTACAATTACAATAGATGCAGCAACAGGAACGTATACTTTTACAGGAACAACTTCAGGAAAATATATTTATTATGTTCCTGTTTGTGCAAATGGTCAAACTACTGGTTGCCCAATGAGTCCTCTTGAAATAACAGTAATAGATCCATTTAGCAATACCAATTTACCAGTGGTTAATAATGATGTAGCAGTTACTAAAATAGCTACACCAGTAACTACGAATGTTTTATCAAATGATAAGAAATCGAATATTAATACGCAATTAGATACGACCTCTTTAAAGGTAAGTACTGCACCAACACATGGTACAGCAATAGTGAATGCTGATGGAACCATTACCTATACTCCTGTTGCTGGATTTGTTGGAACGGATAGTTTGATATATAATGTTTGTGATAATGCGAAACCTGCTCATTGTCAAACAGGGGTGGTGTATTATACTGTACTTCCATCTACAGCAAATATTGCTAATTCATTGGCAGATGATTATGCAACTATCAATGGAGCTGCTAAGAATACAAGTAATGTTTCAGGTAATGTTTTATTAAATGATAAAAATACAAGTGGAGTTGCTTTAACAGCGTCCTTGGTTACTGAGCCCACTGCAGCACAAGGCACTTTTACTATTAATACAGATGGTAGTTACACCTATACACCAACAGCAGGATTTACAGGGCCTGTGTCTATTACTTATCAAGCATGTGATAATGCAAGTCCTGCAAATTGTTCAATGGCTACCTTGCATATTTTAGTAAATCCTTACTTTAAATTATTAAACGATTCTGCAACACAAACAATTGAAAAACCAATTAATGGTGACGTAACTTCCAATGATTATGCCCCTAATGCAGTGTATGGATCACCTAAGCCGGATCCCAATAACTTAACAGGAGCAACATTCACCTTAAATACTAATGGTACCTATATTTTCTTGGCTACTAAACCTGGTGTATATAAATATACTTATCCAGTTTGTGCACAAGGTCAAATTTCTAATTGTGATTCAACGACTGCTACTATCGTGTTTAATGCCACCTATTTACCACAAGGTTCCATAAATCTAGTTTACCATACTTTATTACAAGAGGATTCGGTGCATCTTAAATTTAATTTCACTGCAGGTTTTGGGCCATTTACAGTTTATGTTTTAAATAGCTTAACAAACAAAGTGGATACCATTAAAAATATTAGAGATGATTCAGAAATAATAGTAGCTCCGAAGAATGATGACACGAAGTATACTTTATTAACCATTATTGATTCTAATAATGTTGAAAGAAACATTAATTTAACAAAAGACACTACCTTATTAAGTATATTAAAACCAAAAATAGTATTAACGCTTAAAGCTGATTTACCTACAAAGCATCCTGATAATTCTTTCAGTACTAAAATTTTAATGAAAGTTAAAAATAATGGAGAGATTGATTTGCAGAATGTGCAAGTAAATGCTGATTTGTCTAAGGTATTCCCGCAAGACATGAAATATAGTTTAGATAGCGTAAGAGTCGCATCTGGCAAAGTTAAAATAAACCCAATGTATACAGGTTTTGGCTTTAAAGTAAAACCTAACTATATCACTAGAATTGATCACGGGTTCACAATTAAATATAAAGCTCAAGCAACCTTGTCGGGCATTGATTTGTTTGATAATGGAGTGGGTCTTAATAAGGACGAAGAGAGTGATGTGGTTTTCTATTTAACAGTGATACCAGGTAAAATTTTAGATCCTCTTGTGTTACAATTTACAGGAACAGGTGATGGATTGTTGAAACAAGACGATGGCAAAATTAGTATGGAGCCAACAATTTCTGTTTCGCATGATAATTCAAATGTATTAGCACATCCAGATTTAACAAAAATTGGTACTCCATTACCAACTTATATTCCATTATATATAGTAAGTCAAATTGGAGCATCATTAGAAGGGTCAAAAGCAGATACTGTTTCAGGGGGTTATAATTTCCATTATACAACTGTTATAAAAAATTATAGCAATAGTAATTTAGATTCTGTTTTTGCCTATTATAATCTAAGAAAAGCATTCCCTTCGCCAGATACGGCATCCATAATAGGTATTACTAAAGTTAAAGGTACAGTATCATTAAATCCAAATTATGATGGGGTCACAGATACTGCTATGTTAAAAGGAATAGGGGCTTTAAAAGTGGGGGATTCTATTATTGTCAAGTTTGATGTGTTTGTGAAAACAACTAAGGCAAAATATTCATGGCCTAGTTTTTTAATCACATCGGGAATAACATCTGCAGGATATATTTTTGTAAAAGATTCATCTACTAATGGATTAGATCCAGATCCTAATAAGGATAGTATACCGAATGAACATTTACCTACCATTGTACAGGTTGGTTTTAATCCACCAGTAATTCCTGTATTGGTGAGTAGCGTAATTTATAATGTAGGTGATACTACAAATCCTAAGGATATTGGTGTCCTTGTTAAGACGGTTCCACCTAATGCAATTCCAATTTGGTGCGATGTAAATGGTATTACTTGTTATAATTCAGCACCTCTATTACCAACAAAGCCTGGTGTATATATTTATTGTGTAAAATCATTAGATACTTTAACGGGTTTAATAAGTAGTCCATGTGTAATGGATACAGTAACCATGTTGCCAGTAGTAGGTGTTGTAAATACAACTTTATTAGGAAATATTGGAACTAATCCAAAAACAATCAGTCATTTAATTAAAAGTATTACACCTGGAAGTTTGCCTTCATGGTGTGACGTCAATGGTAATAATTGCACAATGGTTCCACCTAAGATGCCAAACATACCTGGTCAATATATATGGTGCGTAAAAGCAGTAGATTCTCTAACAGGTTTGAAAAGTAGTAAATGTGTAATGGATACAGTTACTATATTAGATCCATATGATGTAATAGATATCACAAAAAGAGTTAATTCAGTAATAATGAATCCTGATGGTACGTATATTATTAACTTTATTATTAATGTTGAAAATAAGATCAATGCAAAAATTGATTCTGTAATTGTTACAGATGATTTAGCTAGCACATTCAAAACTCCTAAAGGGTTTGAGATAAGTAATATAAGTGTTTCAGGATTGCTGTTTAAGAATAATAGTTATGATGGGTTTACAAATATTGATTTAGTCACTAAAGCATCTTCTATTGAAGCTAAGAAGACGGATTCGGTAAATTTAACCATACAAATTAAGTCTCCAGATATTTATGGTAATTATAATAATACTGCAGTAGTGAGTGTTAACACCCCTTATGGAAAATTACAGGTTTTATCAAATGATCCTATTGCTAATTCAACTAATCATACGAATAGGTTAGCTACTGCATTTGTAGTGCCGAAAATAGATATCATCATACCGGGTGGATTTTCTCCTAATAATGATGGCATTGATGATGCCTGGATAATCAAAAGACCTTATGGTACTAAAATAACTGTTCATGTATTTAATAGATGGGGTAATGAAATTTATGCTAATGAAAATTATTTAAATGATTGGAGAGGTAAAGGTGTGAGCAATTTTATGGGAGAAGATGTAGTGGAGGGTACTTATTTCTATACAGTGGAAGCGACAGATATGAGTGGTAGTATTAAAAAGTTTGCAGGACCCTTAACAATTGTGAGGTAATTATAAATGAGTAAAAGTTTACAATATATTAAAACGTTTTGCACTTTGGTGATCATGCTGCTTGCCTATACAAATGGTAATGCGCAAACTGAACCGATGTATTCACAATATATGTATAATATGTTGGGTGTTAATCCAGCTTATGCGGGTAGTAGAGAGGCCTCTAGTTTTAATTTATTTCAAAGAAGACAATGGGTGGGGTTACAGGGTGCACCTCAAACGACATCGGTTAGCATAGATCAATCCATGTTAGATAAAAGAGCTGGTTGGGGTATTCAATTATATGATGATAAATTAGGCGTAGAGAAAGCAGATGGTATCAATTTAATGGCTTCAACTAGAATTCGTGTTTCAGAAAATGGAATATTATCTGGGGGATTAAGTTTTGGTGTCATGAATTACCGCATTGATTTAATGAATGTAACAGGAAGGTATACGCCTAGCGATCCTGCTTTTTATACCAATTTTAATAAATGGTTACCAAGCGTAGGTTTGGGCCTTTATTATAACACAGATAATTTTTATGCGGGGGTTTCTATTCCCAATTTATTAAAGTCAAGATTAACTGCTTTTGATGTTATGCGTTCTGGATTGCAAAAAGTAAATAAAAAACATATTTTTTTAACCACTGGAATGGTATTTGCAATTAGTGATGATATTAAACTAAAACCCTCTACAATGATTAAGATGGTAGAAGGCGCTCCTATAGAAGCAGATTTAAATACAAATGTATGGCTAAGGGAAATTATTGGACTAGGCGTTTCTTATCGAACAGGTGATGCAGTAATAGGTATGGCTGAAATCCAAGTCAATGAAAATTTAAGGTTTGGTTATGGTTATGATGTCACAATTTCCCCGTTAAAATACTATAATAATGGATCTCATGAAATTATGATTAGATATGAATTTGGCAATTTCAAAACTAAAATTAAATCAACCAGGTATTTTTAAAGTAGTATCATAATGAATAAATATTTATATATATTAATTTTTCTTTTAGCTATTCATGATGCCAATGCGCAGTCACGAAAAGCTAAAAAATTATTACGTAATGCTCATTACGAAATGTCTGAGTTGAGATATGCGTATGCGATTCCTTTATATAAAGCATATTTATTAAAAGGGGGTGTTGATTCAACAGCGTATAAGAATTTAGGAGAAAGCTATTTTAAAGTTCATCAATATGATAGTGCTTTAAAATATTATCAAGTGGCCGAGAATAAAGGCGCTAGTACAAGCAATAAAATTCCTGAACTATATGCGATTTTAGGAAATTACAATAAAGCAAAAGCTTTGTATATAAGTTTGCAAGCCGAAAATAATACATTGATAACGAACTCAAGACTCTATGGATTTTCTAATTTTGATAAATTCTTAAATGATTCACTTGACTTCAAAATATACAATACCAACATCAATACACCTTATAATGAATATAATGCAGTGCCTTTTAAAGAAGGGTTGGTATTTGAGTCAAATAGAGTTAACCCATTATTGAAAAAGGGTAAGAAGAATAAAAAAGCACAGGAGTTTGCATGGGATGGGGCAGGTTTTTCGAAATTATATTTTGCGATCAATCGAGATAGTTTAAAAACCGATTCTATTACCAATGGTTTTTACAATGAAAAAGTTTTCAAATTTGGTATAGACGACTATTCATTAAATACAAGCAATGACTCTAAGAAAATACCTACTACTTATAATTTTAAGCGTATTAATTTTTTAGATCAAGCCACTACACCATTTCTAATGGGAGGGGAGAATAAATACAATATGGGCGCTATATCTTTTACGCAGGACGGGAATACTGCTTATTATACCAAAAATCAACAAAAATCAAAAGGGATATTTCAACTTGAAATATGGGAATCAAAATTTATAAATGGGAATTGGACTTTGGGGACTAGGTTATTTATAAACAATGCAAATTATAGTTTTTTCCATCCCGCTATTACACCAGATGGTAATAGACTTTATTATGTATCGGATGATCCAAGCGGAAGCGGTGGAACAGACATTTATTTTATTGATAAAAATGAGGATGGGTCTTGGAAGCCAACACAGAATGCTGGCCAAGATATCAACACAGAGGGCGATGAGCTATTTCCAACTTTTTATGACGGCACATTGTATTTTAGTAGTAATGGACATCCTGGTTTAGGAGGCTTAGATATTTTTAAAATAGACAGAGATAGAAAGGGGGGTATTGTTGCCAAGAATATGGGGTATCCTATTAACAGTTCAAAAGATGATTTAGGATTTTCTATTAATAAAACGACAGGATTTTTTAGTTCAAACAGAAATGGATCTGATGATATATACCAATTTGATTATTTAAAAAACTTCTTAGAAATTAAGGGCAAGCTTTTTGAAGATAGCACTTGTGTGGGGAATAAAAGAATCTATTTATATCAGAATGATGAAAGTGGTGTAGCGCATATTGTGGATAGTTGTATGTTAGACAATGATTGTAATTATCATTTTAATGTAAGGCCTAATCAAAGTTTTTCAATTGTAGCATATGATTTTGAAGGGAATCAATTAACATTCCCTATTACATCAAATGATTATAGTAAAGTAAATGATACCTATACAAAGAGTATGTCATTGATTAATATTCCATTGCATAAGAAGGTGTTGGAAGAACGTATAGCTAAGGAAAAAGCAGTACAATTGGCTGAAGAAATAGCTATGCCAAAAACATTCAAGTTAACAATAGATTCCTTAAAAGCATTAACGAAAGATTATATTGAACTACATCATCCATTTGACCAAATATATGTGGTTAAAGACGATCTTCCAGGTTATTATAAGATCATAGAAAGAGTTAAGCGTTTAAAGGGTAAGAAAATTATCATTGTTTCTGCTGCTGACTGTAATGGTTCATTTGAATACAATGAAAATTTATCTGAACGAAGAGCGAAGCGTATTTATACAACCTTATCTAAGTTGTCTAATAATAAAGTTTCCATCAGAAATGTAGGGGAAAGAGAATTAATTGAGGCTTGTGATAAAGCGAATAATAACAAAGCTTTACAACAAGTGAATAGGTATAGTTATGTATTTATTTTAGATAAATAGCTTTGAGTTTAATTACTAATTAAAACGGTATTATGGAAAGACAAATTATTACAAAAACGCCAGTGACTTTGGCAGCAAGGGAAAGGGAGATTTTTAACTGTCTCATTGAGGGTATGAAAACAAGTGAGATTGCCAAAAAGTTTGATTTAAAGCCCAATACAGTATCTACTATTAAGAAAGTAATATTTCGTAAATTGGATATTCATTCATCAATGGAATTATACAAAATTGCATTGCAAAATAATTTAGTTAAAATGTAAAATAATATTTATGAAAAAGATTTTTATTGCTTTTATTGTTCTTTTGAGTGTTTATAGTGCGCAAGCACAAACTGCTACACCTCAACAAGTAGATATTGCGAAAGTATTAAAATTTACCAATGACAATTTCGATATGGGTAAAATTGCTTTTGGTAAACCAACTGAATTTACTGTTACGATTCAAAACATTAGTAATTCAAATATTAGTTTAGATAATGTAATGGTTGGTTGTGGTTGTACCACCCCAAAGTATACAAAAGATCAAATAATTCTTCCAGGGGCTTTTGCTTCTGTAGTGCTTGGTTTTAATGGAAGTTCAGTGGGTAATTTTACAAAATCAGCCACGCTATTTTTTAGCGGCAATCTAACCAAGACAGTTTCCTTTCATGGTGAAGGGGTGCAGTAGTGGGGAACTATTTGAATAAAAAATTCAATGAGATATCCTCATCTATCATAGGCCAATGTATTCCATAATTGGCTGGTGAAATTATATAATTGTTTCTTTCAGCATCGGATGCGCTAAGTAATTTTTTTGAAATAACTTTTAGATCTAATTGATGAACGATATAATCAATTTCAATCAAAAGGGCATCTGTTGTAAAATGTATAGATTCTATGTTATTCAATTTCTCCATTTTCAGGATTTGTTAAGTTTTTAAACAAAGCATCGACTATTAGATCAAAATGTTGGTAAATGATTTTTTTAATCTCTCTTTTTGCTGCTGGAGTAAAATTATAACAAAAAGCTTCTTCAATTAATATTTCTTCAATTTTTATCCAAAATTTACCCTCAAAATCGCCTTTTTGGACATGTATGTGGATAGGTTCATTTTTTTTCATTTGAATAAAAGAATAATCTCCATCCATAGATATATAGTATTGTTGGTATGTTTTTATTTTAAACATACCATTATATCAAAAGTCAATTCTTTCGGTTAATTCGCTATTTTATATATTTAATTATACCAAAGGATTGCCGTCGCTTCGCTTTATTATCTCTTTAGAAAATATTCTATTTTCTACTAAAATGATTACCTCCCTTCGGTCGGTGATCATTACTTCAATTAATTTTTCAAATAAATTCCAAAGGGATGCCGTCGCTTCGCTCCGGCATCCCTTTGGGGGGCGAGAAGGAACAAAAATGGCAATTGCCATATTTAATGCCCAAAACCAAATGGCTGCGCCATTTTAACGTCTTACTTCAAATCTTGCGCATTAAAGCAAGCTTTATGCACCGATTTTCGTAATCCGTACTCACTCCGTTCGCTTTTGGGCATGAAAAAAGGGGCTTTTAGCCCCTTTTTTGTTCATTCTGCGGAGAGTTAGGGATTCGAACCCCAGGACCTGTTACAGTCAACAGTTTTCAAGACTGCCGCATTCGACCGCTCTGCCAACTCTCCGCGGCAAATGTAGGAAGGGAAACCCAATTTTGCAAAAAATACTTGTATTT
>CAINWZ010000114.1 GCA_903854725.1 uncultured Bacteroidota bacterium | reverse complement strand
CACCCATAAACGGTGTCATCGATTTAGTTTACACCCTTAAAATTAATTTAAGCGCATATTTATTTTTTATCTTATGATTTTTTCGATGACACCCATAAACGGTGTCATCGATTTAGTTTATACCCTTTAATTAAATAAGGTAAAAAAGGCCCTTAAATTTTATTAAGGGCCTTTTTATTTAACGATTCATGCTGGCTAAAAACTCTTCATTGTCTTTGGTGCCTCGCATACGTTTTAATAATTCATTCATTGCTTCATCGTTGTTCATATCATTAATAAACAAACGAAGAATATTCATTCTACCCAATACCTCTTTATCTAATAATAAATCATCACGACGCGTGCTTGATCCCACTAAATCTATAGCAGGGAAAATACGCTTGTTCGCTAAACGACGATCTAACACTAATTCCATATTACCTGTTCCTTTGAACTCTTCAAAAATTACCTCATCCATTTTAGAACCAGTTTCAATAAGAGCAGTTGCTAATATAGTAAGGGATCCACCGTTTTCAATTTTACGTGCCGCACCAAAAAATTGTTTTGGACGCAATAACGCAGTCGCTTCCACACCACCCGATAATACTTTACCAGAGCTTGGTGCTACTGTATTGTGTGCACGTGCTAAACGTGTAATAGAATCTAATAAAATAACTACATCGTGTCCGCACTCTACTAAACGTTTTGCTTTTTGAAGTGCTACCGATGAAACCTTAACGTGCTTTTCTGCAGGCTCGTCAAAAGTAGAAGCAATAACTTCTCCTTTAACAGAACGCTCAACATCTGTAACCTCCTCAGGTCTTTCATCTATTAATAATATAATTAAATAACATTCTGGATGATTGGCAGCAATCGCATTGGCCACTTCTTTCAACAACATGGTTTTACCCACTTTAGGCTGCGCCACAATCAATCCTCTTTGACCCTTACCAATAGGGGTAAATAAATCCATAATACGTGTACTATAATTAGTAGCAGAAGTATATAAATTTAATTTTTCAAAAGGGAAGATCGGCGTTAGATAATCAAAAGGAATACGATCTCGAATTTCATCCGGATTTTTTCCATTGACCTGATCTACTTTAGTTAATGCAAAATATTTTTCTCCCTCACGTGGAACACGAACAGTTCCGTGAACAGTGTCACCCACTTTTAATCCAAATAATTTTATTTGAGATGGAGAAACATATACATCATCAGGAGAAGATAAATAGTTGTAATCAGAAGAACGAAGGAAACCATATCCGTCAGGCATCATTTCTAAAACGCCTTCAGATTCAATAACACCATCAAACTCTACATTAAATACGGGTTCTTTTTTGGGTTGCGGGTAACGCTGTGCAGGTAAATTAGGACCATTGTTAGGTGCGCCATTTGGACCCCCTTGACTACTTGCTGTATTGGAATTATTGGTGCTACTATTCTCTCCGCTATTGTTGACAGGTTGAGTTGGAGCTACTGCACTTGCAGCGCTCTCGTCACCGAATAATGCCTGTGCAATTTGAGAGGCCTTATCATCTTCATTAGCATCTTTAGCAGGCTCTGCCCTTTTTAAAGGAATAGGTTTTTTACCTATTGGTTTTTTTTCAGAACTGCTTGCTGGAGCTGATTTTGCAGTAGGGGCTGCTGCAACGGGTTTACGTCCCCTTTTTGGTTTGTCGTCTTTTTCTGGCACTGTGTAACTATGGTTTAATTAAAAATCGAATAAAGATCTAGGGTTATTTGAACGCTTTTTGAAATTTCGGTCGAAACTATTGAGACCGTAAATTGAATATTGGGAATTGGGGTAGCGAGCTATCAACATTAAAAAGAATCAATTTGCTCGTTGCTACTGCAATGTTAAGCAGATTTTTTAACAAAAAAACAATTTTTTATGTGTTTTTATACCTAAAACAGGGTATTTGGCCCTCGAAACCGATTATCTTTGCCATTCGAAATCACAAACATGTTCAACCAAAGAATTAAAATAAAGCAATTATTATCGGGCACCCCAACGGGGACCGAAGTAGTGGTAATGGGATGGGTCCGTACTTTTAGAAACAATCAGTTTATCGCCTTAAATGACGGAAGCACCAACGCCAATATTCAAATAGTGGCAACATTAGGTGAATTTGAGGAAGCGATATTAAAGCGTGTTACTACAGGAGCCTCTATAAAAATAACGGGAACCGTGGTGGAAAGTTTAGGTAAAGGACAAGCCGTGGAAGTAAAAGCAAAGACCCTAGAAATTTTAGGAGACAGCGATGCAGAAAAATTTCCTTTACAACCTAAAAAACATTCTTTAGAATTTTTAAGAGAGAAAGCACATTTGCGTTTTCGTACCAATACATTTGGATCGGTATTTAGACTAAGACATGCACTTGCTTTTGCAGTACATCAATTTTACAACGATCGCGGATTTGTTTATTTACATACACCCATTATTACTAGTTCTGATGCCGAAGGTGCAGGTGAAATGTTTCGTGTAACCACACTTCCTTTAGAAGGCGCCCCTAAAAATGAAAAAGGAGAAATTGATTATACACAAGATTTTTTTGGTAAGGGAACCAACCTAACCGTGAGTGGACAACTCGAAGGAGAGCTAGGCGCCATGGCGTTTTCAGAGATTTATACTTTTGGTCCTACGTTCCGCGCAGAGAATTCAAATACGACAAGACACTTAGCAGAGTTTTGGATGATAGAACCCGAAATGGCTTTTCATGATATTGAAGACAACATGAATTTAGCAGAAGCATTTATTAAATACTTAATCAATTATGCATTAAAAAATAATGCAGATGATATTGATTTTTTAGACGCAAGATTAGCAGAAGAAGAAAAACAATTACCTACCGAAAAAAGAAGCGGATTTGGATTAAGAGAAAAATTAGAATTAGTTGTCAATAATAATTTCGAACGAATTACCTATACCGAAGCCATTGATATTTTATTAAATAGCAATCATTACAAGAAAAAGAAATTCCAATACGAAGTAAAGTGGGGAATTGATTTACAAAGTGAACATGAAAGATATTTGGTAGAGCAACATTTTAAAAAACCAGTTATTGTAACAGGGTACCCTGCAGCGATAAAAGCTTTTTACATGCGCATGAACGATGGTTGCGAACCCGGCAAAGAAACGGTTGCTGCTATGGATATACTAGCCCCAGGCATTGGTGAGATTGTGGGTGGAAGCCAAAGAGAGGAGCGCTTAGACAAGCTAGAAGCAAGGATGAAGGCCATGCATATCCCATTAGAAGAGATGAGCTGGTATTTAGACACTAGAAGGTTTGGCACCGTGCCTCATGCAGGTTTTGGATTGGGTTTTGAAAGAATGATACAGTTTGTAACAGGTATGACCAATATAAGAGACGTAATTCCTTTTGCAAGAACGCCTAAAAACTGTGAATATTAATAATGGGAATTTTATTTGTCTTAATTGGTGCATTTTGTTTTGCCATAAGTAATTCTTATTGGAAAAAAGTAACGCAAACAATTCCTTATCAAATAGGGATGTTTTATAGAGGCATCTTTGCCTCGGGTATATTTTCCATTTTATATTTTGGTTGCAGAGACAGCTCTTTTTTTAAAGGATGGACCGTGCATACATTAAGTATGGGCACTCCTTTTTTATTAACGATTGCTTTAAGCATATTTAATATTTTTGGCCTAGTATTTTTTTTAAGAGGCATACAACGCGCCCCTGTAAGCATTGTGGTGCCTGTATCTGCGATAAAATTGTTTACTATTTTAACGGCTGTGTTTATTGTGGGTGAGGTTTGGAAAGCAAATTATTTATACGCGTTTATATTTTCAACGGCGGGTTTATTATTATTATATTTTCAAGGAAAAGAACATTCAAGTATTAGTGAACAAAAAAATGGAATGTTGTATGGATTATTAGCAAGCTTTTTTTGGGGAAGCTCCTATGCCTTATATACTTATCCAATAAGTTGGTGGGGGCCTCTAGGTTTTAGTTTGGT
>CAINWZ010000113.1 GCA_903854725.1 uncultured Bacteroidota bacterium | reverse complement strand
CAGTGAACGCGACTGGTCGTATAGTGCAGGAGGTGAATCGGCTTTCTTAGCCTTTGATCCCAACAATCCAAGATATGTAATGGGCGGAAGTTATCAAGGAACAATAAGCTTATTAGATACTAAAACCAATGAACAAGTGGGTGTGATGGAATATCCTGTACAATATCAATCCTTACAACCTAAGGATATGAATTATCGATTCAACTGGAATGCACCCATTATACATTCTATTCATGAGCCAGGTGTTTTTTATCATGCAGGTAATGTTTTATTTAAAACTACCGACTTGGGAAAATCATGGACTGCTATTTCTCCCGATTTAACTACACATGATACCAGTAAAATGGGCATGAGCGGTACGCCGTATACCAATGAAGGTGCGGGCGGAGAAAATTATTGCACCATTACTTATGTCATAGAGTCGCCTCTTGAAAAAGGAGTATTTTATACAGGAAGTGATGATGGACTAGTACATCTTACCAAAGATGGTGGCGCCACTTGGACTAATATTACGCCAGAAGGAGTGAAAGGAACTTTAGTCAATGCGATTGAAGTGTCACCTTTTGATAAAGCCACTGCCTATATCGCAGTGAATAATTATAAGTTTAATGATTTCACACCTCTTATTTATAAGACAAGCGATTATGGTAAAACTTGGATTAAAATTACAGAAGGTATTCCTTATGGAGCTTATGCGCGTGTGGTGAGAGAAGATAATCAAGTAAAAGATTTATTATATGCGGGTACAGAGACTGGCTTTTATATTTCTTATAATGGAGGTAAGGCTTGGAAACAATTACAATTAAATTTACCTATTACGCCTATTACCGATTTAAAATTGCATCAAAATCATTTATTGGCATCTACTCAAGGTCGCGCATTCTGGGTACTAGATGATTTAACAGCGCTTCGTAAAAATGCAGTCACCTATACTAGTGTAAGTGCATTATTACCTGTTAACAATGTCTTTCGTGTTAGTGGTTCTAGTCCTTTGGATAGACAATTTTTAGAAGAAGAAGATCCTTTAAAAATTAATACAACTTCTGTTAATCCAGCAACTGGTGCAGTGATTTATTTTCATATTCAAAATAAAGATTCTGTAAAATCTGCAACTATTGAAATTTTAGATGCGAATCAAAAAGTAATTCGTACTTATTATATGGAAAAGCCAAAGGGTAATACAAGTAATAATAAATTAGAGGCTGATCCTAAAATTGAAATACGTTCAGGACTAAATCGTTTTGTTTGGGATTTAAGACAAAATAATTTACCGAGCATTGAAAACGTAATCATTGAAGGTAGTATGGGAGGCAGAGCTGTAGTGCCTGGCAAGTATGAAGCCAAATTAACTATTAATGGAAATGCAGAAACAACTTCTATTGAAGTATTGGCCGATCCGCGTTTAAACAATTCAGCTACTGAATATGCTTTGCAAGATCAGTTATCACAATTAGCTTCAGATGATATAGAAGCTATTCATGTATCAGTAGTGCAAATGAGAAAAATTCAAGAGCAACTTAATCAATTTGTAACACGTGCAGAAGGGATTAGTACATTAGATTCTTTGGCAGCAAAGGCGAAATCTATTGTAAAAACAATCAAAACATGGGAAGAACAATTAATACAATCTAAATCACAATCGAATGATGATGTTATTAATTTTGTAAATAAATTAAGTGCCAATATTGTTTTCGTAAAAGGAGAAGTAGAATCGGGTAATACGCCTTATGTGACGAAAGGCCAACAAAAAAGATACGAAGAACTACATGCAGAATGGAAAAAATATGAAGCACAAAAGAAAGCGTTATTAGAAAATGAAATTGCAGCTTTTAATGATGCTTGTAGAAAAGCAAACTGGAATTTTGTAGGATTTGAAAACTAAAAGTAATTGTATGAAAAAAATAGTAAGTTTATTATTTGTGACTTTATTTTTTATAACCCCTCTTTTAGTAAGGGCGCAGGCGCAAAATGCCACTTTAAGAAATATTGCACCACAAGATATTTTTAGAATGTCGAGTATCTCGAATCCGAAAATTTCACCCGAAGGAAATTGGGTATTATATAGTGTTTCAAAAGTTGACTCGGCTAAAGATAAATTTTCAAGTAAGCTCTACATGGTAAGTACTGATGGCAAAGAAACGGTTTCACTCACCGAACAAACTAAAGGTGTTTCCAACTATAATTGGAGTCCTGATGGAAAATACATTTCATTTTTAGCGGCTGGCAAGGAGGAAGAAGAAGGCTCGCAATTATACTTAATGGATCGACGTGGAGGAGAACCCCTTCAGGTAAGCCATATAAAAGGAGAAATAGAATCCTATGATTGGTTTAAAGATGGTAAACATTTAATCTTTACCATTAAGGATTTTAATTATGCTGATTCTGCAAAAACAAAAGTGAAAAAGCCGTATGAAATTGATAGGTATCATTTTAAGGCAGATTACGAAGGATATCTAGATAATAGAAAAACTCATTTATACAGTTTTGATGTAGCCTCTAAAAAATTAGATACATTAACCAAGGGAAATTATAATGAATCGGATGTTGCCATTAGTCAGGACGGTAAAATGATAGCTTATGCAAGTAATGTGAGCGCAAGCCCAGATCAGAATGATAATACTTCTTTATTCTTATTATCATTAGGTGATGGCAAGGAGCCTGTTCGGTTGACAACCTATAAAGGATCTAATCGTTCTCCTAAATTTAGTCCTGATAATATGTCCATCGCCTATTTACAAGCAAGTTCGGAAGATGCTTATAATATGTATGATTTACAATATTTAGGGCTGATTGATGTAAAAACAAAGGGGATTAAAATACTTACTAAAAATTATGATCGCTCTATTGACAATATAGTTTGGAGCATTGACAGTAAATCAATTTTCGCTTTGGTAGAAGATGATAGGAGCCAAAATATTATGCAAATAAGTGTAATGAATGGGGATGTAAAACCTTTTACGAACGATATGGCTGTGTATAATGGGCTTACTATAAATGAAACTGGAACGATGGCTGTTTTATATAGTAATACAGCAACACCTAGTGAACTCATGGTTGCTAAAAATAATAATGCTTTTCAAAAAATTACACATTTGCAAGATGCATTTTTAGCACCACTGAAAAAAATAGTCGTGAAAGGATTTTCTGCAACTGCATCAGACAAGAATAAAGTAAATGGTATTTTATATTTACCAGATAGTAGTGCAAAAAAATTACCACTCATTTTATTTATTCATGGAGGACCTGTGGCGCAGGATGAATATTCTTTCGATATGACGCGTCAAATATATGCTGCTGCTGGTTATGCGGTGGCTGCGGTTAATTATAGAGGCAGTAGTGGTCGCGGAGCCATGTATACAAAATCAATTTATGCCGACTGGGGGAATAAGGAAGTAAAAGATATTATTGGCGTTGCTAATTACTTAATTAAAGAAGGGATTGCCGATTCTACTAAACTTGCTATTGCGGGTTGGAGCTATGGCGGCATCTTAACAAATTATACTATCGCTACTGATACAAGATTTAAAGCAGCAGTGAGTGGTGCAGGAAGTTCTTTAATGCTATCCTTTTATGGTACAGATCAATATATTGCACAATACGAACCTGAATTAGGAAAGCCTTGGGAAAATATTCAAAAATGGATGGATGTTTCCTACCCCTTCTTTAAAGTAAAAAAAATTAAAACACCTACTTTATTCATGGCAAGTCAGGCAGACTTTAATGTACCCGTTGTGGGAGCTGAGCAAATGTATCAAGCATTTAAATCGGTGGGTATTCCTACGCAGCTAATTATTTATCCCAATCAAAATCATGGCATTCGTGTTCCTTCTTATTTAGTGCATAGATATAATAGTCATCTTAATTGGTTTAAGACCTATCTTAAATAAGTAAATGGCAAGTATGAATACAATTCGTTGGGGTATGATTGGTTGTGGATCGGTTACAGAAGTTAAGAGTGGTCCTGCTTTTAATAAAGTACCCAACTCGAAATTAATGGCTGTCATGCGCAGAGATGCAGTAAAAGTAAAAGAGTATGCTTTGCGCAATCAAGTGCCCTATTATTTTACCGATGCCACTGAATTAATTCATCATCCTGAAGTAGATGCTATTTATATTGCAACGCCTCCTAAATACCATGAACAATATGCCATAGCGGCTATGAAAGCAGGCAAACCAGTATACGTAGAAAAGCCAATGGCATTAGATGTTGCAGCCTGTTTGAGAATGGAGGCATTTTCAAAAAAAATGGGTATTAAAATGGTGATAGCGCATTATAGAAGAGCACTCCCTTTATTTTTAGAAGTAAAACGTTTAGTAGAAAGCAATTCTATTGGTACTATACTTTCTGTTCGAATTGAAATGTTAAAATATGATGGCGGAAATTTAGATCCAATTGAAAATTGGAGGATAGATCCGAAAGTGGCAGGAGGTGGCTATTTTTATGATTTAGCACCACATCAACTAGATTTGGTTTTCTATTTTTTTGGCAAAGCCATTCGTTATCAAGGAGAAGCTTTTAATAATGCAAAATTATACAAGGCAGAAGATACAGTTACTGGGGTGATGGAATTAAACAATGGCATTGAATTTACAGGACATTGGTGTTTTTGTGTAGAGAAAGGAAATGAAAAAGATCTTTTTGAAATAGTAGGAACCCAAGGAAAAATTTCTTTCCCTGTTTTTGGCCATACGATTACGTTGGAGAGAGAAGGGAAGATAGAAGAAATTCATTTTGATCCACCGATGCACAACCAACAAAACTTAATTGAAAAAATTGTACAATATTTCAATGGAGTAGGTGAAAACCCTTGTACAGCAGATGATGCGCTACAATCGATGCGCGTGATGGAAGCTTTTGTTTATGGTAATAAGAAATTGATGTAAAAGCTATTAGAATAAGGATTGGCTACAAATTATCCTATAATTATATAATTTAATAATACATTTTCTATGACAAGATATTGCTTAGCCTTAGATTTAAAGGATGACCCAGCCTTGATGGCTGCTTATGAACAATACCATGCTTCGGTTTGGCCAGAAATTATTGCTTCTATCAAAGAAGCAGACATTAAAGCCTTAGAAATATACAGGGTAGCGAATCGATTATTTATGATCTTGGAAGCAGGGGATGAATTTAGTTTAGAAAAGAAAGCAGCGATGGATGCGAAAAATGAAATAGTTGTTCAATGGGAACAATTGATGTGGGAATATCAACAAGCCTTACCAACCGCAAAGCCGGGCGAGAAATGGATGTTGATGAAAAAAATATTTACTTTATCAAATTAGAAAAGAAAAATTGTTCAATAATAATTACTAAGGACATCCCTAGAACAAAAAATCCAAATCCTTTTTTTAGTTTAGCCCCGTCTATTTTTTTATTTAAATAATTACCCGTTATAATGCCCAAAGTAGCCAGTAAAATTATTTTAGATAAAAAACTCCAGTCTACTGAAGTGTGAAATAAATCTCCAGTAAAACCCACCAAAGATTTTATACTTATAATAACTAGTGAAGAAGCAATTGCTTTTTTCATGGGCAGTTTTGCTAATAGCACTAAGGCCGGTATAATTAAAAATCCACCACCAGCACCAACAATTCCAGTTAATGAACCTTCCCCAAATCCAACAAGCATAAGCGCAAAGCCATATATGGGCAAAACACCTTCTTGTTCTTTTTTATTTTTTCCTAATATCATTGATAAAGCGGCAATCAACATAAGTGTTGCAAAAAACAACATGATAAAATGACTTTTAGTAATCACTAAATGAGTTCCCCATATCATTTCTTCTGGAATAGCAGGCACTAAATATTTTCTTGACAGAAAAACGCCTGCTATGGAAGGAAGTCCAAAAATAAATATGGTTTTAAAATCTACTAGTTTCTGCTTTAATCTGGAGATAACTCCTGCAATACTGCTTAAGCCAACGATGGCTAAAGAATAGGTAGTCGCTAATAAGGGGGATACATGGAACAGGTATACTAATAAAGGGACTGTTAAAATAGAGCCACCACTTCCTATAAGGCCTAGGGACACTCCAATTAGTATTGATGCAACATAACCAACTACTTCCATGTATATTAATTTAAAGCAAAGCTCCGAAAAGGGTGTTACAATGTAGGTACTATTTGTCACTTAGAGTGGTTTAATTTCATTTAAATAGGCAAGGAAAAACAAATCAAATATTTTTTAATTTAAAAGTGATTTTTATCACCGTAATATCTAATTTTATAGAGCAACTTTGAGGTCGAATAAAAAAACGCATCTTTATGAAAGTAGAACAAATATATACGGGCTGTTTAGCACAAGGGGCTTATTACATAATGAGTGATGGCGAGGTGGCGATTATTGATCCACTGAGGGAAGTTGAACCCTATATTCAAAAAGCAGCTTTAGATAAAGCGAAAATAAAATATGTTTTAGAGACACACTTTCATGCCGATTTTGTATCAGGTCATTTAGATCTTGCTCAAAAAACTGGTGCTAAAATTGTGTATGGTCCAACTGCCGCTCCTTCCTTTGATTTTCATAGTGCTAAAGACGGAGAAGAAATTAAATTAGGTAAAGTAATCATTAAAGTATTACATACACCAGGTCATACGATGGAGAGCACCTGTTATTTATTAATCAATGAAGAAGGAAAGCAAGTTGCTTTATTTAGTGGGGATACTTTATTTATTGGAGATGTGGGTAGACCAGATTTAGCACAAAAAATAAAAGCCGATTTAACACAAGAAATTTTAGCAGGTTATTTATATGATTCTTTGAGAAATAAAGTAATGACCTTATCTAATGATATTGTTATTTATCCTGCACATGGAGCAGGAAGTGCTTGTGGAAAAAAAATGAGCAAAGAGACACAGGATACCTTGGGCAATCAAAAGCAAACTAATTATGCATTGGCTGCAGATATGACCAAAGAAGAATTTATTACTGCAGTACTCGATGGACTTGTACCCCCTCCAGGTTATTTCCCGTTGAATGTAATGATGAATATTCAAGGCTATGATAGTATTGATAAAGTATTAGAACGTGGACAACATGCAATGAGTCCTGCAGCTTTTGAAACAGCAGCCAATGAAACGAGTGCACTAATATTAGATACACGAGATCCACAAGTGTTTGCAAAAGGATTTATTCCTAATTCCATTAACATTGGCATTGATGGTAGTTTTGCGCCCTGGGTAGGCGCGATGATCCCAGATATTAAACAAGAAATTTTATTAGTGGTTGAAAAAGGTCGTGAAGCAGAAGTAGTAACAAGGCTTGCACGTGTAGGTTATGATTATACCATTGGATTTTTAGAAGGTGGTTTTGCATCTTGGGAAAAATCGGGTAAGGAAATAGATCATATTACTTCCATTGATGCACAAGCCCTAGTTGCCTTAAAAACGAATGACAGTAGTATAAAAATATTGGATGTACGTAAAGCATCTGAATATAAAAGTGAACATATTGTAGGTGTACAAAATGCACCCTTAGATTTTATCAATGATAGCATGGCTTCTATTGATAAAGACCAAACCTATTATGTGCATTGCGCTGGTGGGTATCGATCCATGATATTCATTTCTAT
>CAINWZ010000112.1 GCA_903854725.1 uncultured Bacteroidota bacterium | reverse complement strand
TATGGTAATGATCGTACCACCACTTTGTAAAAAACTATTTAAAGCAGGAATTGATTTTTCTGTAGTAATTTTTCCAAGGGTTGCTTGATATGCTTCAGGAATATCTTCTTTCTTCGGCTCTCTTTCTTCATAAGGAGAAGCTGCTTCTGGTCTTAATGCAGGAATAGCGCCTTCCACAAAAACCAATACATCATATTTATCTTTTAAATTACTAGCATCAATTTCTTTAGCATAGATTAATTGAAAAGGGAAATGATATTGTTCAAAAATCCACCTTACCCAGCCTGCAGACATAGATCCACCATATCTATCCCATAAAGCTATTCTTTGTGGCATTACCTTGTCCATCATATTGGATGGTTTAGCATTTACACCATTAAAAATAATTCCCTTGTCAGCACTTAATGATTCTATCGCAGCTTGTAGTTTTTGATTATTACTTGACTTATTTACCGCAACAAAATATTGGTCTTGATTTTTATAAACTTCTTGCCCCATGCTTAACAAAGTATTTAGCGCAACATAGGCCGCGTTTTCTTTCGTAGAAAAAGTATAGCCCGCCATTTCTGTATTGGCATTTATTTTACCAATTGGTTTTTGAATTACTCCATAAGGAATAACTTCAAAGGGGCCATTAAAATCATCTAGTATACGATCAAACTCAATGCCCATCGTAAATGCAGGCGTCCAACCAGCTGCGTCATAAGGTCTTACAGGAGGTCCACCTGGATATAAAAAATCGTTCGGATGATCTTGTGGCTCAAACATATCTATTACATGAGGCCTAAATGCTTGATTTGTTTTTACGATATAGGATCCTGCGGGATAATTTTTACCTGCCACAGAAAAATTAGCGGTTGCTTTTTCAACCCTAATTCCACTTTGAATTAAAATATTAATAAATTCAACAGCAGTGGTTGTTTGATTAATCGGAACAATATATCCACGCGCATCACGTGTTGCAGGATTTTTATACACCTTATTAAATAATACAGTTTGAAATGAATCAATATTCCCTGTTACTTTTTCTGTCTTTACCAATTCCGCTAAAGCATCTGATCTTTTAGAATATAAGGTCCAACTGTCTTTATTTCCAGCTTCAATACTATGACGACCCATTGTATAAATATTGAAAAGCAATTCTTCTCTATACCTTGCTGCATAATTTAAAACAGCATAATTTAATGAAACAGAATAATCAATTGAATTTTTAAAATACCATTTTTGAGGCATAATAGGAAAAGGCGTTCCGCTATTCGGAATTAATCTTTGTGGTACCAATGGAATTGTAGAAGGCGTTGGGTTACCAATTATCTCGGTTAACAAACCAATTATATTATGATAATAGGCTGTCGTTCTTAGTCCACCATTCCACCATGTAGAATAAACCGAACCGCCTTTCATCGTATAACCAGGTTTACCTTCAGCATTTAAACGACTACTCATAGCAGCGCCCAATGCATCAATACCTGTCATTAATAAAGGATCATATACATAATTAAATGGATCACGATAAGGAGGGCCCGCTACGACAGTACCTGGAGGGCCAGTTTGATGATGATTGTATAATATTTGAGGCATCCATTCAATATATTGTTGACGACTCATATTTTTTGACTCTTGCATATTAGTCATAAAGAAATCACGATTATTATCGTGCCCAATATATTTTTGATAGAGGCGAGGTAAATTGGAAGTGGATCTTTTTAAAGTATCACTATTGCGCATATACCAATTAGATACCAATTCTTGACCATCGGGATTAGCATGTACAAATAATATGATGGTAGATTTTAAAATACGTTTTGTTTCCTCATCAGTTCTTGTAATTAACTGATATAAAGATTCAATCCATTGGTGAATACCGGTTACTTCCGTTGCGTGTAAGCCACCATCAATCCACACTACAGCCTTCCCTTCGTTTGCCATTTGTTTTGCTTCGGCTAAAGAAAGGTCTTCGGCGTGTGCTAATTTTTGAGCGATAGATTTATATTTTTCTAGGTTGGCTAAATTACTAGGATCAGAAACTATCACCATATATTGATTACGCCCCTCTTCTGTTTTACCAATAATTTGCAATTTTACTTTTTTAGAAACAGCCGCTACTTTTTGTAAGTAGGCTTCTGTTTGTGTAAAAGTGGCTAATTGATAGTTATCACCAATTGAAAATCCAAAATGAGATTTAGGACTAGGCACATTTTGTGCCATTACAAAACGCTGTGAGAACAGCGCAATGAATAAAAAGAAAATGAGTTTACGCATGATTATTATAATTTATTGGGTATTTTTTATTTAATTTTTTAAATGTTTTTCATTTTAAGACGCATTGGCTTGTCTGTCAATAATAAATTGAATGAGCATGTCTAGTTCGATAGTAGCTCTTTTACAAGCATCGTCAATATCATCTCTAGAAACATTAGCAGCAAAAGCCTTGTCTTTAATTCTTTTTTTAGCTCCTTTTAATTCCATGCCATTATAGCCTTCTGGACGCATTAAAGAATAAGCGTGAAGTAGACCTGATAACTCATCGAAAGCATATAGCATTTTATCCATTTGTGTAATGGGTTCTACGCCAAAATGAACTGGACCATGAGAAGCAATGGCTCTAATTATTTCAGGATCAATTTGTTTTTCTTCCAAGTATTCTATTATTTTCTTGCAGTGTAAATCTGGCCATTGATCCCAGTCTGCGTCATGAAGTAAACCAGCCATTTCCCAGCGCCATTGATCTGCTTCGTTTAAATTTTCTTTTTCCGTAGCCCAGCACTTCATTAAATGTGCTACTTGTTTCATATGTAACTGAAGCTTAGGATTTAACACCCAAGCCATAAATAAATCATTGGCCTCTTGCACCGATAAAACACGGCCTTTATTTTCAGGATTACCAAATTCAGTTCTACCTAAATTCAACGACATAGGGTTGTTTTTCTAAAGTTAATAATACTAGTGCTTAAAAGTTCATTTTTAGGCAAAAAATGGATGAAAAATGGGGAAATATAAAATTTCCTTGGTTTGTCATTTGTACCATTAACTTTAGCCTTTCAAAAAATAATAAGAATTAAAATAAATTTTAATTTAATTTTGAAAAAGTCATATTTTATTTAAATCTGATCAAAGTGTTTAAAAATTATTTTAGGCGTATAGCTTAAAGTACTAAAAAAAATTCGATGAAATATCTGTTTCTTCTTTTTATAAGCGTGATGAGTGTAATCACTCCTTTTGCGCAAAACAATAGCAATACAAGCCTGCCTTATGATTCTCTAAATGATATTAATTGGTATAAGAAGTCGGTAGCAACTTTATTAGAAAAGGTAGAAACCTTAGCAGACAATGAAGAAAAAGTTTTAATCTATTTAAATATTATTTCTAAATATGATTTTTATAAAAAAGATAGTGCCATTATATATTCTTTAAAGGCTTTGAAGCTTTCTGAAAAAATAAATTCTGAAAAAGGAAAGATAAGAGCCCTCGATTTTTTACGAATGGAGTTTACCTCTATTGGTAATTATTTTGAGGCTATTAAGGCTGGCATAGAGGCATTAGAGATTGCAGAAAAAATAAAAGATTCTAGTAAAATATTAAATGCTTATTATGGTTTGTCCTTAAGCTATAATGAATCTAAGGATTATGCTACCTCTCTAAAATATTCTCTAAAATTAAAAGAATACGCAGTTGCAAATAAAAATAAAATTTTAAAAGATTTCTATTATATAAATGCTATTACCAATATTGGTGATAATTATATGAATCTAAATAAAATTGATTCTGCTTTAACTTATTTTAATCTTGCCTATCAAATTTCATTGGGATTAGATGAAAGTGAAAAATATATTCCTTTAGGTAATTTGGGTGAAATAAATTACAAATTAAAAAATTATGAAATTGCATTATCTTATTATAAGCAATGCGTTAGCACTGGGGCTCAAAATTATATAGATAGAGAAAAGCTTTCCTATTTTTTTCAGGCTATTTCAAATGCTTATTTTGATTTAAATAAGAAAGATTCAGCTATGCATTATGCAAAGCTAGCCTATACTAACTCTAAAGAAGGACAATATCAAAAGGGGGTATTGCAATCAAGTGAAAAATTGTATAAGTTATTTAAAGAACAAAAAAAATATGATAGCGCCTTCTTATATCAAGAAATATTTATACAAACAAGGGACAGCTTGTTTAACGATGAAAAAATAAGAATTCAAGAAAATTTTAGTTTCAGAGAAGAAATTAGACAAAATGAAATAGAAGAGAAAATGAAAGAAGCCGAGATGGAAAGAGAACAAAATATTAAACTTGGTTTTATAGCCTTCTTTATACCTTCTTTTGGCATTGGTGTATTCCTAATAGGTATGCGAAACAAAAAGAATATCAAAATGATAGTTACTTTGAGTCTTGCGTCATTATTAATGTTGTTTGAATTTATTTCAATGGTGATTCATCCTTACATTGAAAAGATAACACACCACGACTCTTTTTTAATGTACATTATATTGTTAATAGTAGCATTTGTATTAATTCCTATTCAACATAGACTTGAAAACTTTGTAAAGAATAAATTTAAATAAGTCTATTTGCTTGTTTTTATAATTTGAATTTTGCCATTCATTAACACTTTTGCGGTGGGTTGTGTTGTAGATTTTATTTTAACATTGGTCACTTGCCCATCATTCCAAACCATTTCAATTTCATAATTGCCTCTGGCTTTTAATCCCTTTACAGCACCTGAAGCCCATGCTTTCGGAAGGGCTGGGAGTAAGCTAATATACTCATCGTTAGACTGCAATAGCATTTCCGCTACAGCAGCAGCTCCACCAAAGTTGCCGTCTATTTGAAAAGGAGGATGCGCATCTAATAAGTTGGGGTAAGTGCCGCCTGCATTCGTGTAATTTTCTTTGGTTTCATCAGGAGGTACAAACTTTAATAGTTCGCGATACATTTTATAGGCATGATCTCCCTCTTTTAGTCTTGCCCATAAATTAATCCTCCAGCCCTTAGACCAACCTGTTGTTTCATCGCCTTTTACTTCTAAAGTTTTTTTAGCGGCTGCCGCAATAGATGGTGTTTTATCTATTGTAATATGTGTGCCTGGATATAAGCCATATAAATGAGATTGATGGCGATGCTTTGGATCGCTATCTTCCCAATCATAATACCATTCTTGTAAATTACCTGCCTTACCTACTTGATAGGGATGTAAATTATTTAATGCCGTATTTATTTTTGAAGCGAAGTCGTTATCGTTTTTTAAAATTTTCTGCGCAGCAAGAATATCTAAAAATAATTCTCTAATCATAGCTAGGTCCGCCGTACCACCATAAAAAGTAGCCCCTACAAATCCATTGGGCATTTTAAAAGTGTTTTCTGGAGAAGTTGAAGGAGAGGTAATTAATTGTCCGCTGCTATCTGTGACTAACCATGCTAAACAAAATTCTGCAGCACCACGCATTAATGGATATGCTTTTTGTTCTAAAAATTGTTGGTCTTGTGTATATAAATAATGTTCCCATAAATGTGTAGATGCCCAAGTACCTCCCATTGCCCAGTTTGCCCAAACGGGATCGCCATTGCCAAAATTACCCACTGGATTTGACATGGCCCATATGTCTGAATTATGATGCGTAACCCAGCCAGGCATATTATAAAAAGTTTTGGCGGTCGTTTTTCCAGTAGTCGCTAAGTTGCCTATAAATTGTAAAAAGGGTAAATGCATTTCCGATAAGTTGGTATTTTCTGCCAACCAATAATTTTCTTCTGCATTAATATTCATCGTATAATTACTCGACCAAGGCGGTTGAATATAAGGATTCCATAAACCCTGTAAGTTAGCAGGGACAGCTGTTGTACGCGAACTAGAAATTAATAAGTAGCGCCCGTATTGAAAATATAATGTTTCTAAATAAGGATCAGCTTCTCCTTTGGCATAACGTTTTAAACGTTCGTCCGTAGGTAAATTAACAAGATCCTTTCCGCCTAATTTTAATTCAACACGTTTAAAAAAAGATTGATAATCTTTGACATGTCTTTTTTTAATTTCTGTCCATCCTATTTTATTTGCATTTACTAATTGCGTTTCTGCTATGGCTACATTATTAACCCCTTTAGTGGCTGGGTCTTTGTCAAATCCATTAAAACTAGTTGCCATAGAAACATAGATTGTTGCTTCGGTTGCATCAGATAATGTTAAGGAGCTATCTGTTTTGGTCATTTTTCCAGTACTAGATTGTATTTGAATATTAGCTGTAAAACGTGTTCCTCTTTTGGCATCATATAAAATGGCATTACGCGATTTTTGTACATAATTAGGATCTGCTTTAACGGGAGCAACGCCATTCATTTGAATAATATTATTAGAAATATTCGTCGTATGTTTTAAAAGCGATTCCATATGAATCGTAAAGCCCAAGGCACCCGCTTTTTTACTAGTAAGATGAATGGTAAAAATTTTATCAGGATTAGAAACTAAATATTCTCTTTCAATAGTATTGTTGTTGGAGAAGGTTTGCACTTTAGCTACTGCTTGGTCAATGTCAAGTTCACGATAATAATCGGTGATATAGGGATCGTCATTAATGTCAATTAATAAAGTGCCTAGTGGTGCATAGGATTCTGAAAATTTACCTTGTAATTTTTTAAGTAGCTCCCCTGCTTTTTTATAATTATTATCTTGTAACGCTTTTCTTACTGCTGGTAAATTTTTATACGCCTGTGGATTCATATTCGCATTTACAGGCTCCCCGGACCATAAAGTAAGGTCATTCAAATAAATTTTATCTGTTGAAATACCCCCAAAAACAGTCGCACCTTGGTGTCCATTGCCTAATACCAATGCCTCTTCGAAATATTGAGCAGGATTAGTATACCAAAGCTTAAGTGGTTGTTGGATAGATGCTGCTGCCACGGGGGTTGTAGCTGTTGGGCTTGCCTTTTTTTTAACTTGCTTTTTTTGAGCAAACAATACAATAGGGCAACAGATTAAGATCAAGGTTTTTTGAAAAACATTCATAAGTGACACTTAAATTGGATAAAAATTAAAAATAAAGTTACAAAAATCATTGCAACTTATTGATTTATAAAAACATTCCTATTTTGTTCATAATTATTATCTCTATACACCACAGAATAGGTTAAATTTAAGTACTTATTTTTTAACAAAAACGTATACTATGAAAATTATAAAAATGCTATTGGGAATTGTAATCATCATGCAATTCAACTTTGAGCCTTTGGCGGCTCAGGTTATAAAAGAAAAAAGTAGAATCATTGTTATTGGTGCGCATCCAGATGATTGTGATAATGAAGCTGGTGCTACTGCTGCTTTATTTGCAAGCATGGGTCATTCGGTAAAATTTGTAGCCGTAACTAATGGTGACGCTGGTCATCAAACAATGAAAGGAAAAGAATTAGCCGCACGTAGATATTTAGAAACACAAGAAGTAGCAAAAAGATTGGGCATTACTTATGATGTGCTTGACAATCATGATGGGGCTTTAATACCTACTTTAGAAATAAGATTACAAATTATAAAAAAAATTAGAGAGTGGAATGCCGATGTGGTAATTGCACCAAGACCTAATGACTATCATCCTGACCACAGATATACGGGTGTCTTAGTGCAAGATGCTGCTTATATGGTAGAAGTGCCCAATGTGGCACCAGATGCACCAGCACTTAGAAAAACACCTGTTTTTTTATATGCACAAGATCATTTTCAAAGACCTAATCCATTCAGACCTGATATTGTAGTTGATATCACCACCACTTATGCAAAAAAAATATTGGCTTTTGATGCGCATGTCTCACAATTTTATGAGTGGATGCCTTGGATAGGAAGATATGAAAGTCAAGTACCAGCAGGAAAAGAAGAAAGATTACAATGGATGACTAAATTATACAATCAACCCATGAAAGCCAATATAAGAGCGGCTATGGTAAAATGGTATGGCGCACAAAAAGCTGCTAAAGCATCGCATGCGGAGGCATTTGAAATTTGTGAATATGGTGCACAACCTAATGAGGCAGAAATTAGAAGATTATTCCCCATGTTAATTAAATAACATGCAAGGTTTAAGCAAGTATTTATTATTGTCTTTTGTTTTTTTTATGGGTATGCAAAAAGTTTCTGCGCAAGCAGCGGATAACTCAATTATACACGTAAAAAAAACAAAAGATTTTTCTTTAAATGGCTTGGGTGATGCCGTCAATTGGAATACAACATCTTTTATTGAGCTGCAAAAAAATTTACCAAGCCGTGTAAACTATAATACGCAGTTTAAAATTTTATATTCCGATTCAGGTATCTATTGTTTATATGTTTGCGAAGATGAAATTATTACTTCTACTCTTAAAGAAGATTTTTCAGATTTATACAACGAAGATGTGGTAGAAGCTTTTTTTTGGCCGGATGAAAAATCGGTTGTCTATTTCGAATATGAATTATCTCCATGGAATTATGAATTACCCATACTAGTCCCCAATTACAATGGTAAGTTTATAGGTTGGAGGCCATGGCATTATGAAAAAGAGCGCAAAACAAGACATGCTGCAAATATTTTTAAAAAAGGAGAAGGTGTAAAATCATGGACTGCCGAATTCTTTATTCCTTATACCTTATTAAATCCGCTACAAAACGTACCACCAAAATCTGGCATGAAGTGGCGCGCTAATTTTTATAGAATTGATTATGATAAAGGCAGTAATTATTGGTCCTGGAAACCAACCAGAGTAACCTTTCACGATTATGTAAAATTTGGAACGATCATGTTTGATTAAGCCTAGTTCTTCTTTTGAAAGAACTCCGAAATTTCTTCAATCTTATCTGTATTAATAAAATCAATTTTCATTTTAATAAAGGCTTCCCAAGCCGCCGGGAAATCGGGCGTACCCCATAATCTAACTGGTTTGTGAAGCGCATGCACTTTTTCAATGGCAGCCATTATTTTTTCTTCCTCTAATTTTTGCATCGGCCATGTTTTTTTCCACATCGTAAATTTTCCATAGTCTTCGCTAATTAAAGCAATTTTAGTTAATTGTTCTTCTGTATAATTTTTAAAAATTCTACCATCAAAAAATATAAAATTGGGGTAGTGTATAAACAAACTATCTGGCGGGTTGTTCCCAGAAATAACAATCGTAATATTTTTATTATTAATGATGGCTGGGTATTTTTTTAATAAAGCAATCAAACTATCAAGCGTGCTTATTGCTTCGGTTTTTACATCTATTAATAATTGTAACTTTCGATTGGGTAAATTATAAGCAAGCAAGGGTGCTAAATACATTTTTTCAAGGCTTCTATTCATCACCAAGTCCTTTGCATCGTGACCCACTAATATCATTCCATTCACTAAATGAATATCGGCTTCTATAGAGCCAAGCTGTTTGGTATATGCTAGATCAAAAGGTATTTTTTGTTCATAGTCGTTATGAGAATGGACATTAGCCAATGTAAAAGATTGACTAGAAGCAGAAAAAGAAATGCATAATAAAGCCACAAAACAGGTAATAAAATATTTCATTTGTTTAAATTTAAGACGATCCAAATACTTATAAATGCATATTACAATTTTTTATTAAAAAAGCGACTGTTTAAAATAATGTAACAAAGATTTATTGTCTTATCTTTGCTTTACAAACAAACACTTTTATGTATAAAAATATAGTCATTTTCATTTGGATTTTATCTTCTATTTACTGCTTATATAAATTATTTAAGAGATCAAAATTAACCTCACTTGATGGCGTGATTGGATATTCACCAGGATTAGAAGTAATCATGGTTATATTTTTAGGTCCTTTATTGGCTGTAATAGATATTTCTTTAACCTGGATTAGAATTTACAAAGACGCAGAAGAAGCGAGAAGAAGAGGAAATAATTAAAATATATCTAAATCATTTCCATTCACCACGGGTCCTTTATAATTTACTTTAATCTCCTCTATAAGGCTACTTAATGTGCTACCAAAAGTAAGTTGATGTGTTAATACTAATAGTTTTGGTTTTACCTTATTCGCAATAGCTGCTAATTGTGAAGTTGACGTATGAAAAGTGCTATGATAATCCTTCCATCTTTGTTCTCTTTTGTTTAAGCCCTCTTCTGAATATACTTCATGTACAAGTATATCACAATCTTTGGCATTCTTAATTAACGCTTCACTAAAAGTACAATCTCCAGAAACTACAATTGTTTTATCTGCCGTCTCAAATCTAAAGCCTAATGCCGATCTCCAAGAACCATGATTTACCTTAAAAGCTTTTACAATAATATTACTGTCTTTATAAATGATGCCCGAACCCACTTCATGCACATTTACTTTGTATCCATTTTTATTGCCCTTCTCTAAACCATTTATTCGAATATTCATGTCTTCGCTATACGCTTGTAAAATATGCGTAGTCATGTTTTTAAGCCCTAGGGGTCCATATACTTCTAACGGACTATTTCTATCTAAGACAGCTGGCGTAAAAATAATGTCGGGATACCCTGCTGTATGATCTGTGTGTAAATGTGTAATGAATAATTTCTTAATATTTTCTGCAGCTAAAGACTTTATCCCCTTTTGATTCGCTTGTTCTGCGCGCCTAACGACGCCTGGGCCACAATCCACCACATAAGAAACATTATTAACCACAATAGCCAAAGAGGGGCCCGATCGCTCTGGATTCGCAAATGGAGTGCCCGTCCCTAATAAAACAAGTTGTGTTTTATTAGGCTGTGCATAAGCTGTACCATAACACAAAATAAAAATTTTGAAAAGAAGTGCGACCTTGTTCATTAATCATTCATTTTTAAGAAATTTATTTACCCCATTTTATTATCGTAAAAACTATTTTATTATAATTTTCTTTTTCATATATAACGCCGATGCTTTTTTTAGTAACAAGCACAATATCTGAATAGGCCGTATAATCGCTGATTTGTTTTTCGTCCTCAGTCTTATCCACCAATATATTTTGTATCCAAGTATGTCCATCGTCTTTACTTATTCTTAAAGTTAAGTTGTTTCTATTTTTACTATCGGCAGCATTTGAAAAAGCCAGCATTTCTTTATTTTTATACATTCCTATATTCAATAAACTTCCCTGACAAACAGGATCGGGTAAATTAGCATCAAAATAAACGGTGTCCCATTTTGTACCTCCGTTATTACTAATAGCTATTATTCTACTTCTTTTATCTCCTTGCTGATTTCTAGTATTTAACATTACCCTATTGCCTGAAAGCGATGCTGCCGTTGCTTCATTGCTACCGTGTAGGGCAACAGATTCGGTTAATTGAAAGGTTTTACCATGATCGTCCGAATAATAAGCATGGGCTTGATACTCTTCAAATTTATTTTTGGGTGCTCCTTGTGAATGATTAGCTGCTATATAAATTCTCCCCTTATATTTTCCTGAACGAATTTGCAAAGCATGTCCTGGGGTATTGGCATAGCTTCTCCAGTCTTCTGCAAAATTATAAGATGAATTAGCCGAAATATTTTTAGGTCGATGTACTTGAAGGGTGATATTAACCGGATCAGACCAGTTGATTCCATTATTGGTAGAAGTTTTAAACCACACTTCTCTTATTCCATTTCCCTTTCTTATTTCTCCTTCGTGATTATTGCCAGTATTGTAAAATAAATATATTTTGCCCTGCGGAAAATTAGGATCGGTTAGATCTACTACCGGCGCACTATTCCCTGCTTGAAGAGAATCATTATTAACAATGATCGTCATCTTAGACCAGGTTTTACCCTTGTCAGTACTACGTTTCATGACAATGTCTACATTGCCAAAATCATTGGAAGAAGCCACCCTGCC
>CAINWZ010000111.1 GCA_903854725.1 uncultured Bacteroidota bacterium | reverse complement strand
TACTGCTACAATTTATAAAGTTGATTACCTAGTGAGTTGGAATTTTAAACATATTGTAAACGTATTTAGAATAAAAGGCTATAATGCAGTAAATACAAAAAATGGGTATATTCAACTAGATATTAGATCACCTAAAGAAATTGTTAATTATGAAGACTAAAGTTAGAATAGAAAAGACCTTTGATACGGTTAAGGTTTTCAGGGCTATTAAAGAAAAAATTGCTAAAGAAACTGAAAAGATGAACTATGAGCAGTTCAAGGCTTATTTGAAAAAGAATCAAATAGAGCAGGTTACAAAATCATAGTTTTCTTTGGTATAAAATAGCGGGATTATTGTTTTTATTTCTTGATTCTTTCAGCTATTATTTTATTTACACACTGCGTGAGGAAAACACCCCCTGAATTCGGTCAAAATCGGTCGTTTTCGGTTTTGTGAAAACATAACTAATTACAAATCAACGCTTTCATTTTCTTAAAAAATCTTCATAACCCTGAGGTCCCGGGTTCAAATCCCGGTCTCGCTACAGTGTTATTCTTGAGAATAATATAGCAGTTATAAAAAGCAGGCATTAACGGCCTGCTTTTTTGATATTAGGATCTTGCAAATTTAAACAGTAAATCAAACTCACCCTTATCAGCTTTTCTTATTGCTTTAAGGTATTGCGCTCTTATATCCATGTCCTCGGAAAGACTAGCACCTCCCCAAGAAAAAACTGGTAGCTGATAGATTTTTTCAATGATAATATCAGCTATCATACGACTATGACGTCCGTTGCCATTTGGAAAGCAATGTATGCTAACCAATCTGTGTTTGAATCTTATTGCAAATTCATCTGGTTCATATACATTATGTTCAAGCCAATAGGAAGCATCATCTATTAATGATCTTAATGCCACGGGTATATCTAATTTGTCAACCCCAATATTCTTATTTGTTTTTCGGTATTCGCCAGACCAACTCCAAACCCTTCCATACATTCTTTTATGAAGCGCTAGAATAAACGGTTCAGTTAGGATTTGATCAGATTTAAATTTCCTAGATAAACTCCACTGTATAGCATCTTCAATATTCTGTTGTTCAAATTCGTCCAATTCGCCTCTTGTAGCAATAGACTTAATTAATAGACCTTCTTTTTCATCTTCATCAAGCGGAGTTTGGCCATCATTGTATATTAAATTTAGTCCCATAAAATTTTAGGCGTTTTGTTAATAATTTCTGTAGCTCTTTCCTTGATTGCTTTTTCAATACGCTCTTTTGAATTTGCTTGGTCTTCTAATTTCATTGTAGTGGAAGTTCGTTCTACAATTTTTGAAGCAATTTCTAAAGCGCGGTATTCTATCATTTGCTCCAAACTACCTGCTTTAGGTACAAACCCATAAACAAATTGCGTATCCATGGCCTTTCCAATCTCTTGCATCGACTTAATAGTGATTGCGCCTTCCTTTTCACGTTTCTCAATATCCATAACCCCTTGCTTGGTAATGGAAAGTTTTTTGCCTAATTGTTCCATAGACATACCAATGCCATTACGTATTGCTTTTATCCATCCAATAGGTGGCACAATAACATGCTGCAAACCAGTTAATTGGTCCATTTTTTCATTCAGCTGTTGGAACTGAAGTTTATTATTTCTCATAAAGTAAAGTTTTAACTTGACTATTAATACACAAAAGTAAAGCTATTACTTTACAAATAAAAAAATATCTTGAAAAATTATTTGTTTAACTAAAAATATAGTTATAATATTGACTAAGAATTTAGTTAGAAAGTAAATTATTAAACTATGAAAAAACTGACACAAGCCGAAGAACAAATTATGCAAGCCTTATGGGCATTGGATAAGGGCGGATTTATTAAAGATGTTTTAGAGGCAATTGATGAGCCAAAGCCACATCATAATACAGTGGCAACTCTTTTAAAGATTTTAGTAGAGAAGGAATTTGTGGGTATTCAAAACCCAAACAGAAACAATTTTTATCATCCTTTGGTAAGTAAGGAAGCCTACTCTGCTAAAAGAATAGAGGGCTTGACAGAAAGTTACTTTGAAGGGTCTTATTCCAATGTCGTTTCTTTTTTAGTAAATAAAAAACAAATGTCCATCCAGGATTTGGAATTGCTTTTAAAACAATTAAAAAACAAAAATCATGACTAGTCAAATTGTGATCACCTATATTCTTAAAACAATATTAATATCAGGTATATTCTTGGCTTATTATTGGATTGCATTAAGAGATAAGAAATTTCATTATTACAATAGGTTTTATCTACTGACTGCATCAATAATGAGTTTAGTTATTCCCCTGTTGAAGTTTGATTGGTTTATAGTGGAGAAGCCTGTTATATATAGTTCAAATGAAATCGTACAATTTATTTTACCGTTATCTAATGTGAATGAGAGCATTCAATATGATTGGGTGGATTATTCTTTATTCATAGCAGGTGTTGTAGCCATTACTTTATTTAGTATACTGCTTTTAAATGTAATAAAAATCCAATTACTAAAAAGAAAGAGTGATGTAACGCAAATGGAGGGGTTTGATTTTATTAATACCAATGACGATAATGCGCCTTTCTCTTTTTTAAATAATTTATTTTGGAAACAATCTATTTCATTACAAGAAGAAGGAGGACAGCAAATATTCAAACACGAAATTACCCATATACAGCAAAAGCATACCTGGGACAGAATATATTGTCAAATTATTACTTCAATATTTTGGATGAACCCATTTAATTGGGTTATTCAAAAGGAGTTAGTTACTATTCATGAGTTTATAGCAGACGAATCGGCAGTAGGGGATAGTAATGTAGAAGCGTTTGCTAAAATGTTATTACAGACCCATTATGGAAATCATTTTTTAAATCCAACACATCAATTTTTTTATTCATCCATTAAACGACGATTAACTATGTTAACAAAATCAACTAACACAAAATACTCCTACCTAAGAAGGGTAATGGTATTGCCCATTTTAATTGCAACTGTTTGTTTAGTATCTATTAAGGTAAATGCAACAGAAAGAATTGAACATAAAGTAAATGAAATTCAAAATACTATTGATTTAATAGTTAGTGATACTACAAAGCCAAAAAAGCTAACTCCTCCAACGCCTCCAATACCTCCAACACCGCCAAATCCTTCTTCAGCGAAACCAAATTATTATATCAATGGGGTTAAGATTGCTGAAGGTGCACCACCTCCGCCGCCATTGACAAGGCCCTCTTTTTATTTAGATGGCGTTAAGATTACCGAAAAGGAAATGAATGCTATTTCTGTAAATGATATAGCATCAGTCAATGTCTTAAAAGGAGAACAAGCACTAAAAAAATACCCTGAAGATGGCAAAAATGGAGTAATGATTATTACCACAAAGAAGGGAACAAAAGGCAATCTTCAAAATAAAATGGATGAAGTGACTGTTATAGGTTATTCAAGTATTGACACAGGCGTTAGCGCTGTTTTTATTGCACCTAAGATTCAAAAAAACGTTGACCCTTCGAAAAATAATGACCCCATTTTTTATACCGCTGAAAAACCTGCAGAATTTCCTGGTGGTATAGAAGGTTGGTCTAACTATTTAATGAATAATTTAGATAGAAATTTACCCAATAGAAATAAGGCTGTTCCCGGTAAGTATACTGTGAAACTTAATTTTATTGTGAGTAAAAATGGTGATGTTGAAAATGTAATTGCTGAAAACAATCCTGGTTATGGAACGGAATCAGAAGCAATTCGTGTTATTGAAAAAGGCCCTAAATGGATTCCAGCAGAACAAAATGGTAGAAAAGTTAACTTCTTAATGAAACAAGTAATTGTATTTAATGTGTCAGACAAATAATTTCAGATTAGATTTGTTAATTAGTGCGACAATTAATTAGCCTCTAATCAACCCTCTGCATTTCTATGTAGGGGGTTTTTAATTGTTCAAGTCATTTCACTAAAGAATTAAAATACCGCTTTGTGAGGAAAACACCCCCAGAAATCGGTTTAAATGGGTTGATTTCGGATATCCCGAAACTAAAACAAACTAATTGGTTTTATCGAATACAGTCTTCCAGGAACGCTCGCCATCCCAAATATTTGATTTTGCAATGGATTGAACAGTAATAGACTTACCATCATTACTCAACTTCCAAACCTCTGTAACGTTAGTATATGCTTGTTCCTTAACATTTGGATTGTAGGGAGTGCCATTCAAAAAATATGCAATTGATTTAATTGTCATAGTTTCTCCATCAGCAGACAACTTTAAAGTAAACTTCTTTCTGTTTCCCTGGCCATGATTAATTTGACTTTCTTTACCGTCGATGATCAGCTTCTCCTTACTTATAGTTGACGTTGCACCTGAATCTGAGTTTGGATTTTCTATAGTTAAAAAATCTGCATCCTCCGCTATCTTCATTGTTTTTGAATTCATACGATCACCCTCCGAATATGAGCAAAAAATATTTCCACCTATACTTAATGGCTCTTTGGTTTTCCATTCACCAGAAAATTTAGTTCGATGAGTGACATTTTTTTGTTGTGCTTCTACAGTATAATAGAATACTACTGTTAACAAAATAATCATGCAGGTTAAAACGTGTCTTTTATTTCTCATAAGTTTTTTATTAAATTCTTCGGTGTTGACTAAAGGTATAACATTGCCTTTAATTACTATATATTGAAAAAACCACTGCGTGAGGAAAACACCCCCTGAATTCGGTCCAAATCGGTTGATTTCGGTTTTGTGAAATCATAACTCACTATAAACCAACGCTTCTATTTTTTCAAAAAATCTTCATAACCCTGAGGTCCCGGGTTCAAATCCCGGTCTCGCTACATGTAAATCAAGGACTTACGTTAAATCGTGGGTCCTTTGTTGTGTCATGAAAACACCATTCTAAAACGCATTATTTTAAGTAACTTTATAGTCAATTCTGAATATGAATATCGCACCAGTTTTACATAAAGCGCCATTAAAATCATTTGATGAAAAAATGAATGATTTGAACTATTGGTTAGCTCAACCTTTGATAAAAAGGCTTGAAGCGGTGACATTTTTAATATCTCAAACTGTAGATTTAAAAACTACTAGGATGGATAAGTCACATGTAGTAAGAAGAAAACTGAAAGCATGACATTAGCCCAAGATTTTGAAGATTTTGTAAAGCTCCTTAATAAACACCAGGTTGATTATATGGTGGTTGGTGGCTACGCATTAGCATTTCATGGCAAACCAAGACATACTGGAGATTTAGATATTTGGATCAATAGTTCAGAAACTAATGCAGAAAAATTAGTTATAGCAATAAAAGAATTTGGTTTATCAAGTCTAGGTCTAACTAAGTCTGATTTTATGCAAGAAGGTTATGTTACACAAATAGGATACCCACCTTTGAGAATTGATATTTTGAATACGATTGATGGTGTAAAATTTGAAGATGCTTTCCCAAATAAATTACTTGTGGATGTAAATGGGATTGAAGTAAAGTATATTGGACTTAAAGAATTCATAGTTAACAAAACTGCGTCAGGCAGAAGTCAGGACATTGCTGATTTGAAAGAGATAAAGAAAATAAATTAAAGATTTACTTGTTAATTAGACAACTCGTTTTTACATCTGAAATTGGCTTTATTTGAATGAAGATAATTCATCTTGTAAGAATTTATTATTCTAAACCTCTGTGTGAGGAAAACACCCCCTGAAATCGGTTAAATTCACAACTCTATGAGCCGATTAGGTCGACTTATCGGCTCATAGAGTTGATTTACATGATCCGAATTGCTATAGCTTTTAGATTATTCATTTTTCTTAAATGACTGATTATCAGTATAATAATATTTTATCGAACATAAATCACTACTTTATCGATCAATTATTGTGTTTTTTGATTGATAAATCATATTTTTATGATTGATAAATTATAGATGCCAAAGAAATCAAATAAAAGACAGATTGATATTATTCAGTTTATAAAGAATAATCCTAATTGTACTTCTCTAGAAATACTCGAAGGGTTAAAGCTGGAAATGAGTATTGTAACTCTTCGTAGAGTGTTGCAAGAATTAAGTGCAAGTAGTTTAATTAATGCTTTAGGGGAGCTGAAAAGTAGGAAGTACGAAATAAGTAATTCATATAATGTTATTGGGCCAATAGATGTTGATCAGTATTTTAAAAAAGAGATTGATGAAAGAATTATTCAAGATAGCTTTAATCACGTATTAATTAAAGATACACTTA
>CAINWZ010000110.1 GCA_903854725.1 uncultured Bacteroidota bacterium | reverse complement strand
TTTATTTCCTTGAAATTCAGCATCTACTCTTACGCCTTTCATTTGTGCACCTTGCATTGTAAAAGGAATTTTAATTCCTTGCACTTCAATTTGCCCTTCAATTTTTATAGATTGTACTTTAGCCCACTTTTCTGCACCACCAATTTCAGTAATATACTTTGTAATAACTTCATCTGCAGTTTGTGCATTAACTGTAAAAATAGCTGAAACAAATAAGGCAATTGACAATAAAACTTTTTTCATAAATTATGTTTTTTAGTGCTGTAAAAATAGGACTTTTGATACTAATTTTTTATAATATATTAGACAGGCGGTTGCTTTCATTGATGGCAGGCTTTTGTAATTTGGCCAACTATTTGGTTAATTGCCGCAGCTATCATCCAATGATTTTGAATATAACTATCAAGGAATTAAAGAATTGGACTTTGTGCAAGTTTACAAGAAGTTTATTTGTCATTCAAGCCAATACCAAAACCAAACATTGCTGCGACCAAGGCTAGGTGAATAATCAAAACTGCCTTTTGCCAAGTTGGTCTGTCATTCCACTTTTGTTCTGGATTGAAAGGATCAAATGCTAATCCTATACCTAGAGATGCTGCTGCTTGAACATAGTCTTTAGAGAAAATGGCTTGGTATAAGCCTAATAATAAAAAACCAATGTAGAGGTACTTGCTGAAAGGTGCATTCATTTTGAGTCTATTTGATTTAGACCAAAATTAATAATTCTTTTAGAAAAAACAAAAGATGCAAATACCCTAACCCACTGATAGGCAATAAAGTTGCAGCTTTTTCAAAATAGATTGAATTGAGAAAGTTTTCTATTAGTAAACTTATTACCTTTACTTTGTGTTTAATATTATCACCCGAAGAACGCTATTGAAATATGGAATTGAAAATTATTAAGACCAAAAAACAGTATAAGCAATGGCTTGAATGGGTAGATGTTCAGTTTGAGAATAAGGTTAAAGCAAATACGCCACAAGGGGAAAAGCTACAAGTAGGGCTTCTATTAATTAAACAATATGAAGATGCCAACTATCCCATTCCACTTCCAGATCCAATTGATGCCATTAAAGTTAAAATGAATGAGCTAGGATTAAAGAATAAGGACCTGGTAGGCAAGGTGGGAAGTAAAGGTTATGTATCCTCCTTATTAAATAAAAAGAAGCCATTAACCCTTGAGTTAGCTAAGTTGTTTCACCAAGAATTAAAAATCCCAGCTGAGGTGTTATTGTCCTAGCGACAGCTTGAAGTCGCAGATTGCGACCTCGAGTTTAGGTAGTTTTAGTTAACAGAAACATCAACAGTTTTACCTAGTCCAAATTCAAGTAATCTATATAAGGTAGATAGCTGAATATCAGTTTTACCATTTTCAATTCTAGAGATGAAACTTTTTTTGGCTCCAATCTTATCTGCCAATTGTTCTTGCGTCATTTTAGCATTTTTTCTTTCTTCTTTAATCAACTCTCCAATTAAGAATGCTTTTGCCTTTATTTCAAATTCAGTTCTTCTCTTTGAACCTCTTTCACCATAACGTCCAGTTAAATGCTCATTAAAATTTGTAATATTATTTTCTTTCTTTGCCATAACTTTTTTATTTAGTAGTACTTAAATACTCATTCATTAATTTATTCGCCATCTCAATTTCTTTAAGAGATGTTTTTTGAGTTTTCTTTTGGTAGCCATTTAATAAAACAACAATTTTTCCTTTATCAAAAAAACAGAATATTCTAAAAATATTATTACCATGTTCAACTCTTACTTCATACAACCCTTTCTGCCCTTTTATATGTTTTAAAAATTTCTCGGGGACTTTTTCAATATGTGTTAGTAAGAATAAAACATAATCGATTTTTTCTTTTGCCTTCTCTGATTGTTTATCAAAAAAATCATAAAAATGGCTTTTATAAAAAACCAGTGTTCTTACTTGATTCATTGGACCCCTCGTTTACAAAGTTAACTTAAAATGGAACTTAAACGAAATATTATACCTATTTCATTGAAAATGAATATCGGAAGTAAGATGTATAGAAATTAAAGTATTTATACTCAGCTGCAACTAGCCTAACTTACTGATAGACAAAGAAAAAGCCATCATCGCTGATGGCTTGTCTAGTTTTGCTCCCCTTACGCACCAAAGTTGCAGCAAATGGAAAATAATATTTAAACTAAAGGAGCAATGTCCTTAAGGCTTTCTTGTTGTCTTGCTCTTTCCCAATTATCCATTAATTCATTTTGATGAATTGCTGACCACTCGGTTACTATTCCTAAAACTCTAGGAGGATGATACCCACCAATGATTTGATTTTTTTCAATATCAATGATGCCTTCAAAATCTGCATACACTGCATGAAAGTGTGGGGGATTGTGATCCCTATAAAACATACGAATAATAACGCCTAGAAAGTAACTAATTTGTGGCATGAGATAATTTTGGAGTAAGAATTTCTCCAAAATTTTTACCAGTTAATTCGGAATAAATAGTAGTAGCATCAATTTCAAGTTCATTTGACCAAGCAATTGAATACCCATTTGTATAAACCTTAGCGAATTCATTTTTATCTTGAAGTACTTTGAAAATTCCCTTTTGAACCAAATCGTTTAATTCAATAGTACCATA
>CAINWZ010000109.1 GCA_903854725.1 uncultured Bacteroidota bacterium | reverse complement strand
TTTGACTTACAGTTATGTAGGTCGTAAGTTAAAAAAGCGTGAGTACCGTACTTTATGGATTGCTCGTATTAATGCAGCAGTGCGTGAAGAAGGTCTTACTTACAGCCAATTTATTAACCTTTTAGCAAAGAAAGGATCTGATTTAAACCGTAAGGTTTTAGCAGACTTAGCAATGAATGAGCCAGCAAGTTTCAAAGCTTTGGTTCAATCGGTTAAGTAGGTTGTTTTTTGTAGGTTTTATAAAAATATAAAACCTACAAAAAACGCCAATGATTTTTAAATCCCCTCCGGACGTATCCGGAGGGGATTTTTTTCTCGCCTTTTATAAAATATAAAGGCTCGAAAATTCTTCTCTTATGATTTTTAAATCCCCTCCGGACGTATCCGGAGGGGATTTGGGTTTCTGCCCTGTAAGATTTTAAATCCCTACTCGAATTCCCCTCGAAATTTCCGTCCCCAATATCCGTTCAAAGAACTATTTTTGTGCTCTAAAAATAACAAGCAAACAACCCCTGTTTAAAAATGAACAATACCTACACCTCGTTGGTTAATCAAACCTTTCATTTTCCACAAGAAGGTTTCGAAGTAGATGACAATGGTTATTTACAATTTAATGGGCTTGATCTAAAAGCGATCATTGAAAAACATGGTACCCCTTTAAAGTTGACTTACTTGCCTAAGATAGGGATGCAAATAAAAAAAGCAAAGCAAATGTTTGCAGCAGCTTTTAAAAAGCACAAATATGAAGGGGAATATTTTTATTGTTATTGTACAAAGAGTTCTCACTTTTCATTTATTGTAGAAGAGGCTTTGTCACACAATGTACATTTAGAAACTTCATTTGCTTACGATATCGATATCATCAATCAATTATATAAGCGTAGAAAAATTAATAAGGATATTTTTATTATTTGCAATGGCTATAAGCAAAAGTTGTACATGAGTAGAATTTCTAAATTAATTAATACGGGGTTTAAGAATGTGATACCGGTTTTAGATAATAAAGAAGAATTACAATTTTATAAGCGCAATACAAAAGAGCCTTTTAAATTAGGTATACGTGTGGCTTCTGAAGAAGAACCAAGTTTCCCATTTTATACTTCTCGTTTAGGCATTAGGGCAAAGGATATACTTGAGTTCTATGTAGATGAGATTGAAGGCTATGAAGATAAGTTCCAATTAAAGATGTTACATATCTTTTTAAACAAAGGTATTAAGGATGATATCTATTATTGGTCTGAATTAAACAAGATTATTAACTTGTATTGTCAGCTAAAAAAAATCTGTCCTGAATTAGATTCTATTAATATTGGAGGAGGCTTTCCTATAAAGCATTCTTTAGGTTTTGAGTACGATTATCAATTCATGATAAATGAAATCGTTTCTAATATTAAAAAGGCATGTAAAAAGGCTAGAGTGCCCATGCCTAATATTTATACAGAGTTTGGAAGCTATACAGTAGGAGAGAGCATGGCGCATATTTATAAAGTGCTAGCAGAAAAGAAACAAAATGACAGAGAGTGTTGGTATATGATTGATTCTTCTTTTATTACTACACTTCCAGATACATGGGGAATTGGAGAGAAATTTTTAATGCTCCCAGTAAATAAATGGGAAAATGATTACCAGCGTGTGGTTTTAGGAGGACTTACTTGCGATAGTCATGATTATTATGATTCTGAAGAACATATAAATGAGGTCTTCTTACCAAAGTTAAAAAATGACTTATTGGAAGACAAGGCAGAAGAGAACAATGAGTCATTATATGTAGGATTTTTCCATACAGGGGCTTATCAAGATCAAATTAGCGGCTACGGTGGTATTAAACACTGTCTAATTCCTTCACCAAAGCATGTTATTGTAGAAAAAGATGCGAAGACTGGAAAAATGATTGATTGGGTGTATGCAAAGGAACAATCAGCGCAATCGATGCTTAAAATTTTAGGGTACTTAAGATAATATTTGAATCTTTTGGAAATCAAAATAAAAAAGGCCCCCGATAAAATCGAGGGCCTTTTTTATTCAAGTAAGTGTATGTTACTCTTTATGGTTTCCTATAAAGTTGCTCAAATTTTTTACTTAATACTAATTACTGTTTTGGGTTCAACGCTATTTTCCTTTAAAGGAAGACTTAGTGTTAGAACACCATGTTCCATGACAGCATCAATTGTTTGCGTGTTAATTTTTTCATCTAGGCTAAAGGTTCTTTTAAAGCTTCTGATCCCAAATTCTTTCTTAATTACTTTTTCCAATTTTTGGTCTTTGCTATCAGTATGAGCATAACTGATAATTAAAAGGCCTTTTTCAATTTGAATACTGATATCTTCTTTTTTAATACCAGGAACATTTAATTCAATGCTAAATCCTTTTTCCTTTTCAAGGATATTTACTGGAGGATAATAAGCAGATGGTGCTTGTAAAAAATCATCCAATAAGTTGCCAAATACAAATGGGTTTTGTTTTAAAGTTGTCATATTTTTTTTTTTAGTTTTTACAATTTTTTGAACAATTATACCATTGCAAACCCTATTCCAACCCATATTTTGGTCATTTATAAGACAAAATGGCATATTATCTTATTATTAACTGCCTAAATGTCTCCAAAACAAATTTGTAAGAGATTTTTAAATCACCTAATTTTGGTACAAATAGTAGAAGATATGTACCCTGTAGAGTTTGTTTTACCAATGAAAGCTGAACTAGTAGATAACGGATTTGAAGATCTAACAACAGCAGCTGAAGTTGTCAATGCAGTTAATAATGAAGGGACTACGCTTTTAGTAATTAATTCGGTTTGTGGTTGTGCTGCTGGTGCTTGTAGACCAGGTGTTTTAATGGCAGTAGCAAATGCAACTCAAAAACCTGATCGTATTACTACTAGTTTTGCAGGGTTTGATATAGAAGCGATAAATAAAGTAAGAGAGTTACATTTACCTTATCCTCCTTCTTCTCCAGCAATTTTATTATTTAAAGGTGGTCAATTAGTCAATATGGTAGAAAGACACCAAATTGAAGGAAGACCAGCTCAAGTTATCGCACAGCATTTGATTTCAGTGTTCCAAGAGCATTGTAATTAATAAAAGATATTTATAAACAGTTTTTGTTTTTAGATGGGTTAGTAAACACGGCCGCACTTTCTAGTGTGGCCTTTTTTTTTCGTACATTGCATTACTTATTTATATCATTATATGTATCCCAATTTATATTATTTAGTAGACGATTTATTCGGCGTTAAATTAAATGGATTAAAGCTTATCAATTCTTTCGGGTTTTTTGTAGCCATTGCATTTGTAGCATCAGGATATGTTTTGTATCTCGAATTAAAAAGAAAGGAAGCCTTGGGCCAATTTAGCGCTAAGGAAGAGAAAATTATTATAGGTGCTCCTGCTTCGATAGGAGATTTAGTCACTAATTTTATTTTTGGCTATTTGTTTGGTTATAAGATAGTTGGAGCGTTTACCATCGAAAATGCTTTAAATAATACACAGGCTTTTATTTTATCCTTAGACGGGAATATAGGAGCTGGTATTGCGGTAGGTGCTTTTATGGTGTATTTAAAGTGGAGAGAAAAAGATAAAGAAAAACTAGCAAAGCCGGAAACAAGGATACTCACTGTATGGCCGCATGATAGAGTGGGAGAGGTTGTTTTACAAGCAGCGCTATGGGGATTTTTAGGAGCCAAGATTTTTCATAATTTAGAAAATATAGATGACTTAATTAATGACCCTATTGGTTCTTTAATTTCATTTAGCGGATTAACTTTTTATGGGGGTTTAATTTTAGCCACCATTGGAGTTATTGTATATATCAGAAAGCATAATATTCGAGTTATACATTTTGCAGATGCCATGGCACCTACAATGTTATTTGCATATGCTGCAGGTAGAATTGGTTGCCATATAAGTGGTGATGGCGATTGGGGTATTCCTAATTTTGCACCCAAGCCCTTTTCTTGGTTACCCGATTGGATGTGGGCGTATACTTACCCGCACAATGTAGTGAATCAAGGAGTAGCCATACCAGGTTGTGAAGGCCATTATTGTAATCAACTTCCCGTTACTGTTTTTCCTACTACTTTTTATGAAATCATCATCATGTTTGTGTTATTCGCTATCATGTGGTCGTTTAGAAAAAAAATTACTCAGCCTGGTATTTTAACAGGCATTTATTTAATATTCGCTGGAGGAGAGCGCTACTTTATTGAAAAAATTAGAGTGAATAATAAATATATGTCACTTCCTTTTCAACCCACTCAAGCCGAACTTATTTCCACTTTTTTAATACTCATAGGAATTGTATTTTTGATCAAATCAAAAAGCTGGTTCCCTAAAACTATTCATCAACCATAAATTTTATTATATGCCTTCTTTTGATATCGCAAGCTCTGTAGACATTCAGACATTAGACAATGCTATTAATATTGTCAAAAAAGAAATCACCAATCGTTTCGATTTTAAAGGCAATCATGTAGTGATTGAATTAAATAAAAAAGAATACGTGCTAAAATTAGAGTCTGATTCTGAAATGAAAATTCAGCAAATCGTAGACGTTTTAATAAGTAGAGCTATGAAACAGGGTATTGAAGCATCTGCCTTTGATTTTTCTAAAGACGCTTTTCCAAGTGGAAAAATCTTTAAAAAGGATATTTCTGTAAAAAATGGCCTAAAGCAAGAAGATGCCAAAAAGGTGGTGAAACATATAAAAGAGAGCGGATTAAAGGTACAAGCTGCTATTATGGACGATATTGTACGTGTTACAGGTAAGAAAATTGATGATTTACAAGAAGTTATCGCTTCTTGTAGGGCGGGCAACCTGGGCCTGCCGCTTCAGTACATCAATATGAAGTAAGGGCTAATTCCTTATTTGAGCCTTTAAAATTTGGCTAAAACCTAGGTTTAGGCTAAATTTGCGTCCTATTAAATAAATTGTACGGCAAAACCCGTACATCCTTAAAAATCATAATTATGAGAGAAGGTATCCATCCAGAAGCGTATCGTTTCGTAGTGTTCAAGGACATGAGTAACGGTATTCAATTCTTAGGCAAATCAACTGCACAAACCAAAGAAACAGTTTTGTTTGAAGACGGTAAAGAGTATCCAATTATTAAATTGGAGATTTCTAACACTTCACATCCTTTTTACACAGGTAAAAACATGTTGGTTGACACAGCTGGTCGTATTGATAAATTCAACAAGCGTTACGCCAAGAAAAAATAAAAGAGAGACAATTCAAAAACATTTCTTTTTATACTTATTCAAACCCTTTCTTACGCAAGTAAGAGAGGGTTTTTTGTCAGGAAAGACTTTTGAGTACTTACCTTTGTGTTAAGCAATTAATTGAAAAAGGTAAATGGTAGGTAAGGTAAAATAGTAGACTATGCAAAAATTAGATATACTTGCTTTTGGAGCACATCCCGACGATGTTGAATTGGGTTGTGCGGGCGCTTTATTAGTTGCCGTGTCGGAAGGTAAAAAAGTGGGAATTATAGATTTGACAAAAGGAGAGCTAGGTACAAGAGGCACTACTACTCAAAGATTAAAAGAAGCCCAATTAGCATCACAAGTGATGGGTATTGGTGTTAGAGAAAACTTAGGAATGGCCGATGGATTTTTTGAGAATAATAAAGAACATCAATTTGCCATCATTGAAATAATAAGAAAGTATCAACCATCCATTATATTTTGCAATGCGCCAGAAGACAGACATCCAGATCATGGACGAGCTTCTCAATTAATAGTGGATGCTGCTTTTTTAGCAGGGTTGGTTAAAATACAAACCACGCATAATGGAGTGGTGCAAGCCCCATGGAGACCCGCTCAAGTTTTTCATTATATTCAGTCAAGAAATTTGACGCCTAATTTTGTGATTGACATAAGTGCTTTTATGGATAAAAAAATGGAAGCAATTTTAGCCCATAGTTCTCAGTTTTTCGATCCAACTTCAACAGAGCCTGATACATTTATTTCGGGCAATGCATTTTTAGATTTTGTGAAAGGAAGAGCAAAAGAATTAGGCCATCAAATTGGGGTTGATTATGCAGAAGGATTTATCACACAAAAGTTATTAGGTATTCGTAGTTTTGATGCAATCATTCAAAAAACAACGTAACAGAATATTTTATCAGTTTATAATTTATAAATATGGCCATTGTTAAAGTAGGATTAGTTCAAATGACTTGTGAGGCATCTAAAACTGCCAATACCTTAAAAGCTATTGAAAAAGTGAAAGAGGCTGCAAAAAAAGGGGCTAATATTATTTGCTTACAAGAACTATTTACTTCCTTATATTTTTGTGATGTAGAAGCCTACGAAAATTTTACATTAGCAGAACCTATACCTGGGGAAACAAGTAATACATTAGCTGCCTTGGCAAAAGAATTAGGTGTAGTTATTATTGCATCTTTATTTGAAAAAAGAGCAGAAGGTTTATATCATAACACAACAGCGGTATTGGATGCAGATGGTACTTACTTAGGCAAGTATCGTAAAATGCATATTCCAGATGATCCTGCATACTATGAAAAATTTTATTTCACACCCGGCGATTTAGGGTATAAGGTTTTCAAAACAAAATTCGCCACCATTGGTGTGTTAATTTGTTGGGATCAATGGTATCCTGAAGCTGCCAGAATTACCACTTTAATGGGCGCTGAAATGTTATTTTATCCAACAGCTATTGGTTGGGCAACAGCACAAGATGAAGCAACGAATAAAGAACAATACAATGCATGGCAAACTATACAACGCAGTCATGCAATTGCCAATGGAGTGCCAGTAATTAGTGTCAATAGAGTAGGGTTAGAACAAAATGGATTGATGAAATTCTGGGGAGGAAGTTTTGTAAGTAATCCTTTTGGTACTTTATTGTATGAAGCAACGCATGATAAAGAAGAAGTAGCTGTTATTGATATAGATACCGAAAAATCGGATAGTTATAGAACACATTGGCCATTTTTACGTGATCGTAGAATTGATTCTTATAAACCCATTACAAAAAGATATCTAGATGATGAAGCAGAATAATAAATAGCATAATACTATTTATGTAAGCTTTAATAAGTTTTATAAAGGAGAAATACATTTACAAACATGACGAACCCAACACCCAAATCTTTAGGCTATTACTTCCCTGCTGAATTTGCACCACATGATGCTATATGGTTAAGTTGGCCTCATAAAGAAGAAAGTTGGCCTGGGAAAATTGCAAGTATTTATCCATCTTATACTGAATTTGTAAAAGTAGTTTCCTTAACAGAAAGGGTTTGCATTAATGTGGTGGATGAAAAAATGCGAAACTCAGCTCAAAAGATGTTGCAGCTTGCAGGTGTTAATTTAGAGCGCATACAATTTTATTTACATCCAACCAATGACGCTTGGTGTCGAGATCACGGCCCAGCTTTTTTAATTAGAGATAATCCATTAGATCCTAAGATTATCATTGATTGGAATATCAATGCATGGGGTGGTAAGTATCCGCCCTATGATTTAGACGATGTAATTCCTACAAGCATTGCTACTGCATTAGGCTTGCCAGTGTATCATCCAGGTATTATTATGGAAGGAGGATCGGTAGATTTTAATGGTGCAGGAACAGTGATGACTTCTAAATCTTGTTTATTGAATGAAAATCGTAATCCGCATTTAAATCAATCGCAAATTGAAAAATATTTGAGTGATTATTATGGAATAGATCAAGTGCTATGGGTATCAGATGGTATTGTGGGTGATGATACCGATGGGCATATTGATGACACTGTTCGTTTTGTAAATGAGGATACGGTAATAACAGTAGTGGAAAGCAATGTACTATCTCCTAATTTCGAACTACTACAACAAAATTTAAAGGAACTTAAGCAAATGCGCTTATTGAATGGCAAGCAATTAAATATTGTTGAACTGCCAATGCCTGCCGATGTAATTTATGAGGGGCAAATGTTACCTGCTTCTTATGCCAATTTTTACATTAGTAATGGTCATGTGGTGGTTCCCACTTTCAGAGGTGCGCAGGATGACAAAGCAATGCAAATTATTCAATCTTGTTTTACTACAAGAGAAGTAGTAGGCATAGACTCAACTGATATCATTTGGGGTTTAGGGAGTTTTCATTGCTTGAGTCAACAAGAGCCTTCCTGTATCAAATGATTTAGTGGGGTAGCATAGCCATTAGTTTGTTATATTTATAATTATATTTTAATTAAAGGATACCCATGATATTTTCAAAAAAACAATTATTTACAATAGCCGTGATGGTGCTTGCTACAAGCATAGCCTGTAATAATTTTCCTTATTCAAAAACCAATCAATTTTATAAAAAGCATACCAAGCAATTAGCTAAGCTCATCAAAGAAGATCCTAGTATGCAAACCGTTAATCAATTGCCAAAAGCAGCTGATTGGGTGGGGACCACCAATTTTGATTTGCGTAAACCTAATTTTGTAGTGATACATCATACTGCTCAAAATGCTTGTGAGCAAACCTTAAAAACTTTTACATTAGAGCGTACAAAAGTAAGTGCTCATTATGTTATTTGTAAAGATGGTACGATACACCATATGTTGAATGATTATATGAGGGCATGGCACGGAGGCATTTCAAAATGGGGTAACAACACCGATCTCAATTCTAGTTCTATTGGAATTGAATTAGATAATAATGGATTTGAACCTTTTGATAGCGCCCAAATAAATAGTTTACTATTATTATTAGCACAGTTAAAAGAAACCTACAAGATACCAGATGCCAATTTTATTGGGCATGCTGATATTGCACCAAAGCGTAAAGTAGATCCTAATATTCAATTCCCTTGGGTGGTTTTAGCTCAAAAAGGATACGGAGTTTGGTTTGAGCCAAATGTAAATTACACATTGCCAGAATCCATGTCCATTCCTTATGCTTTGGCCATGGTGGGGTATGATATTAAAGACACCACAGCTGCGATTCTAGCATTTAAACGACATTTTAGAACAGATAGTACCGCTGTTATTACGGATAATGACAAGTCTGTTTTATATCAATTAATACAAAATAAATTATCACACTAACAATTGTTAGCGTAATTTTGTGTAAAATAAAAAGGTATGGATTTCAAGTTAACAGAGGAGCAGCTTATGATTCAAAAGGCAGCACGTGAGTTTGCACAACAACAATGTTTGCCTGGTGTAATTGAAAGAGATGAACATCAAAAATTTCCCAAAGAACAACTAGAACAATTGGCCGATTTAGGATTTTTAGGCATGATGGTTTCACCAGAAAATGGGGGTGCCGGAATGGATACGATTAGTTATGTGATAGCCATGGAAGAAATTAGTAAAGTAGATGCCAGTGTAAGTGTAGCAATGAGTGTAAACAATAGTTTAGTTTGTTGGGGATTGGAACATTATGGAAATGAAGAACAAAAGAAAAAATATTTAACCCCCTTAGCGCAGGGTAAAAAAGACGGGGCTTTGTTTATTGGGGCTTTTTTATTAAGTGAACCGGAAGCAGGAAGTGATGCAACGCATCAACATACATCAGCCATTGATCATGGGGATCATTACCTATTGAATGGGGTAAAAAATTGGATTACCAATGGATCTTCAGCATCCATTTATTTAGTGATGGCTCAAACAGATGCTTCTAAAGGGCCAAAGGGTATCAATGCGTTTATTATTGAGAAAAATACACCTGGTATTACAGTAGGTGCTAAAGAAAATAAATTAGGTATTAGAGGAAGTGATACACATGCGGTTTCTTTTATGGACGTGAAAGTGCCTAAAGAAAATAGAATAGGGGCAGATGGATTTGGATTTACTTTTGCTATGAAAACTTTGAATGGAGGAAGAATTGGTATTGCTGCACAGGCTTTAGGCATTGCAAGCGGTGCTTATGAACTTGCTTTGGCGTATAGTAAACAAAGACAATCTTTTGGAAAGCCCATACATGAACACCAAGCCATACAATTTAAATTAGCAGAAATGGCCACTAGAATTCAATCTGCTAGGTTATTATGTTATCATGCTGCTTGGGAAAAAGACCAAGGCTTAGATTATACCACTTCGGCGGCCATGGCAAAATTACATGCTAGTGATACTGCTATGTGGGCGGCTACAGAAGCGGTTCAAGTACATGGAGGATATGGTTTTGTAAAAGAATTCCATGTGGAAAGATTAATGCGTGATGCAAAAATTACACAGATATATGAGGGTACTAGTGAAATACAAAAAATGGTCATAGGAAGAAACATTACCAAATAATTATTAGATGCCTGTAGATATTCAATTTTATAATACCATTCATGCGCAATTAGTAGCAAAGCATGTGCAGTTAGTGGCTGTGAGTAAAACCAAGCCACAGGAAGATATTGTATCATTGTATGAACTTGGGCAAAGAAATTTTGGGGAAAATTATGTGCAGGAATTAGTAGACAAAGCAGCTGCTTTGCCTGCCGATATTCATTGGCATTTTATAGGACATTTGCAATCCAATAAAGTAAAATACATAGCACCCTTTGTTTATTTGATACATGGGGTAGATTCTGAAAAGCTTTTAGCTGAAATTAATAAACAAGCCATTAAGCAAAATCGAATGATAGCTTGTTTGTTACAAGTACATATAGCAACAGAGGAAACAAAATTTGGTTTTGATGCAGCAAGCTTGGAAGAATTTATAAATAGTAAACGTTTATTAAATTATAGTAATGTGGTGGTGAAAGGGCTTATGGGTATGGCTAGTTTTTCGAATGATGCGACTTTAATTGATCAAGAATTTACTACTTTAAAAAAATTATACGACAAAACTGCTACTGCTTTAAATCATGTACATTTTGACACTTTAAGTATGGGCATGAGTTCTGATTATGAACATGCTATAGCAAAAGGAAGTAATATGGTCAGAATAGGCAGCTTACTTTTTGGAGCAAGAAATTAGTTTGAATGAAACCTATAAAAAAAGCTGCTCCTTTAATTGGGAGCAGCTTTTTTTAGTATACTAAGTAATTCTATTTAGTGTTGATCTTATTTAGTTTTCCCATAATCAAATACCAATTGGCAGAATGCTTTTACGCCAACAATAAAGCCAGACTCATCTAAATAAAAATCTGGAGTGTGATGTGGGCCTGCTTTACTAGGATCAGTTCCTTTAGGTAAACCGCCAACATTAAAGAAAAAGCTTGGTGCTTTTGCTGCAAAGAATGAAAAATCTTCTGCACCTGTAATCCAAGTTGATTCAGAAACATTTTCTTCGCCAGCTGCTTTCTGTAAAGAAGGTAAGGTCTTTTTTACCAATGCAGGATCGTTATAGGTAACCAATGTTTTTGTTTCAATAGTAACATCTGCAGTGGCGCCACTACTTTGTGCAATAGTTTGAGCTGTATGTTTTATTCTTTCATGCACTTCTTCTTGCATTTTACTATCTAATGTTCTAATGGTTCCAGTCATCTCAGCTGTTTCAGGAATGATATTGGAACGAACACCACTATTTATAGTACCAACTGTAATTACTAATGGTGCTTTGGTTAAATCCATTTGACGACTTACAATATGTTGTAAGCCTTCAATAATTTGCGCACTAGCTGCAATAGGGTCTACGCCACCCCAAGGTTGAGAACCATGACTTCCTTTGCCATTTACTTTGATGGTAAACCAATCAGAAGATGCCATGAAAGCACCTGCTTTATATTTGATGGTGCCTACAGGAGTTTGAGAGGAGATATGTATACCAAAAACAGCTTCCACTTTCGGATTGTCTAAAGCACCTTCTTTAATCATAAGGGGCGCACCACCTTCTTCTGCAGCAGGAGGGCCTTCTTCAGCTGGTTGGAATAAAAAGACAATTGTACCAGGAACGTCTTTTTGCATGGTGCTTAATAATTTGGCGGTAGCCATTAACATTGCTGTATGTGAATCGTGACCACAAGCATGCATAACACTTACTTTTTGGCCATTGAATTCGGTAGTCACTTTTGATGCGAAGGGTACTGGTGTTCTTTCATACACAGGAAGTGCGTCAATATCTGCTCTTAAAGCAATTACAGCTCCAGGTTTTCCACCTTTTAAGATGGCAACAACACCTGTTTTAGCAACAGGATATTTTACTTCTACATTAGGGAGTGTTTTTAAAAAATCGGCAATGTATTTTCCTGTATTTACTTCTCTATTTGAAAGTTCAGGAAATTCATGAAAGTGTCTTCTCCAAGCAATAAGCTGAGGCTCTACTTCTTTTAATAAAGAAGCATAGTTTTTTGGTAAATCTTGAGCTACACTAGATAGTGTAACAAGTACCAATAAGGAAAGGAAAATTTTACGCATTGTATTTTATTTATTATTTATCTAATTGTTTAAAATGAATTAAGCTTGGTATTCCCCATAAATACCTCTTAGTACATCGGCTATTTCTCCTAATGTACAAAGGTTTTCAATAGCTTCTATGACCGAAGGCATTATGTTTTCTGTGCCACTTGCTGCAACCTTAACAGCAGCTAAACAAGTAGCAACTTTAGCAGCGTCTCTTCTAGTTTTTAGTGTTTTTAATTTTTCAATTTGTTCTATTCTTATGCTCTCGTCAATTTGGAATACAGGTATATTGGTGGTGGAAGTAGATTCAAATTGATTTACACCCACAATTATCTTTTCTTTAGATTCTATATTTTTTTGATAAGCATAAGCACTTTCTGCAATTTTATTTTGCATAAATCCATTTTCAATAGCACTCACACTTCCACCCATTTCATCTATTTGATGCATGAGTGCCAATGCTTTTTCTTCTACTTCATTGGTTAAGCTTTCTATAAAATAACTTCCTGCCAATGGATCGGCGGTATCGGTAATGCCGCTTTCATGTGCCACAACTTGCTGTGTTCTTAATGCAATACTTGCAGCTTCTTGTGTAGGTAATCCCAATGCTTCATCAAAACCATTGGTGTGCAAGCTTTGCGTGCCCCCTAATACTGCCGCAATAGTTTGTATGGTAACCCTACTAATATTATTTAAGGGTTGTTGGGCTGTTAAAGTAGCACCCCCCGTTTGCGTATGAAAACGAAGCATCATGGCTTTTTCATCAGTAGCCCCTAAATCTTTCATGATAGTCGCCCACATTTTTCTGGCGGCTCTAAATTTGGCTACTTCTTCAAATAAATTATTATGTGCATTAAAAAAGAATGACAATCTTTTTCCAAATACATTTATATCTAATCCTTTTTCAATAGCAGCTTTCACATAGGCCTTACCATTACTTAATGTAAAGGCAACTTCCTGCACCGCAGTGCTGCCCGCTTCTCTAATATGATAGCCCGAAATACTAATGCTATTCCACTTAGGTAAATGCATGCCACAGTATTCGAAAATATCGGTAATAATACGCATCGATTGTTTAGGAGGGTAGATATAAGTACCTCTTGCAGCATATTCTTTTAAGATATCATTTTGAATGGTGCCCGCTAAATTATTTAAATCAATGCCTCTTTTTTTAGCCATGGCTACATATAAAGCCAATAAAATAAAACCTGTTGAATTAATAGTCATGGAGGTGCTTATCTTATCTAATGGAATATCCTTAAATAAAATTTCCATGTCCTCCAAAGAACAAATGGATACACCTACTTTGCCCACTTCACCTTCGGCTAAAGAATGGTCTGCATCATATCCAATTTGAGTAGGTAAATCAAAAGCAACACTTAATCCCATTACACCCTGAGACAATAAAAAGTGATAGCGCTTATTGCTTTCTTCTGCAGTAGAAAAGCCAGCATATTGACGCATTGTCCATAATTTACCTCTATACATATCTGATTGAACACCTCTTGTATAAGGATACTCACCAGGTAATAATGTTTCATTTAAATCGGTAGGTAAATCATTGCAGGTATATACCTTCTTTATCTCAATGCCACTATCTGTCTTTTTTGCTGCTTCTTGCATGGTTAAATTTACGAAAAATTCAAAATAGAGGGGCTCCAATTATTTCTATTTTCGAAATGGTTGGGTATTTGTAAATGCCCCTAATATTGTACTTTTGTACAATAAACATTGAATTATGTCTTCAGATACGAATATTGCCCTAAGTACACCCGTTTCCTTTACTGCAGGAGCCATTGCCGAAATTAACCGTCTAATGGCCGAGCCAGACTTTGATCAGCAACAAAGGCTTAGAGTAGGTGTGAAAGGTGGTGGATGTAGCGGTATGACCTATGTTTTGGGATTTGACGTTCCCAAAGATGAAGATGAAATTTTTGCTATTGATGGAATTCCTTGCTGCATGGAAAAGTCGCATCAGATTTATTTATATGGCATGCAAGTGGATTGGCAAGGGGGTTTAAATAGTCGTGGATTTACTTTTAACAATCCAAATGCGTCTAGTACTTGTGGATGTGGTACTTCATTTGCGGTTTAAATTTTTCGAAAAAATACATCATCCTCGCTCTCTCTCACTTCGTTCAAAGATCGCTCGGTTGAGTATTGTTTTCATAAAAAATTTAAACAAATTTCAGTCTACGAATGAATTTTTCGAAAAAATACATCATCCTCGCTCT
>CAINWZ010000108.1 GCA_903854725.1 uncultured Bacteroidota bacterium | reverse complement strand
GTTTGAAATAGGTTTTTCTCCCTGCCCTAATGATACTTTTATTTTTGATGCTTTAGTGAATCATAAAATAGATACCAAAGGCTATACTTTTAAAGTACATTTACAAGATGTGCAAACTTTAAACGAATGGGCTATTGCAGGCAAACTTTCTTTTTCAAAAATTAGTTACGGTGTTTGGCCCTTAGTAAAAAATACGTATAATTTACTAAATAGTGGTGGCGCTTTAGGTAAAGGCGTTGGACCATTATTAATTTACAAAGAAAATATAAATAAGCCAGAAGGCAAGCCAGATGCAGCTTCTATGCGTGTGGCTATTCCTGGGATAAACACTACTGCACATTTACTTTTTAGCTTGGCTTTTCCTAATGCGAGCAATAAAGAATTTTTAGTATTTAATGAAATTGAAGATGCAGTATTAAGTGGCGCAGTAGATGCTGGCGTGATTATTCATGAAAACCGTTTTACCTATGCTGCAAAAGGTTTAAGCAAATGGATGGACTTGGGTACTTATTTTGAAGAAACTTTTAATGCCCCTATTCCACTCGGCGGAATTATTGCGCGCAATGATATTAACCCCAATGATATTGTGATGGTAGATGCCCTTATTAAAGAAAGTGTACAATATGCTTTTGCTAATAGTTACAAAATTTTACCTGACTATATTAAAATGCATTCACAAGAAATGTCTGAAGAAGTAATGCGTCAGCACATTGATTTATATGTAAACGATTTTAGTATTGATATGGGCGATACAGGAAGAAAAGCGATAGCTCAATTAGAAAAAACATTTAATGATAATATCCTTTCTAAATAACTTAGAATAGATTCTAAATCATTTATATTCAATTACTTAGAAAATAATTTTTTTGCAAATTTTATATAGATTAATTTTGTTTTGTTGTCTATTTAGGTAACTTCATAGATGCAGAGAATCGTAGTAACTTATAAAAGATATTTTCTAGATTTCTATGATGAGCAAGTAAGTGAAGTTCAAACTAAAATAGAATGGACACTTACACTCATTGCTACAATACCGGCTGTCCCTATTAAATATCTAAAACACATTGAAGGAACAAAAGGATTATATGAAATTAGAGTAGAGGTTAATAGCAATATTTTTAGAATATTTTGCTTTTTTTACGAAGGGAATATTATTGTTCTCGGAAATGGATTTCAGAAGAAAACTGACAAAACACCAAAATCCGAAATCACAAAGGCCTTAAAAATAATGGAGGAATATAAAAATGAAATCGACTAAAAATAAAAACATTGCCACCTTAACAGAATTGATTGACCACAAGTATGGAAAAAGAGGTAATAAAAAGAGAGAGAAATGGGAACAAGGGTTTGAAGCTTTTAAATTGGGTGTACTACTTGAAGAAGCAAGATTAAAACTTGGAATGACGCAAGAAGAACTTGCAAAAAAATCTGGGACTAATAAATCTTACATTTCAAGAATAGAAAATGATGCATCAGATATTAGGTTATCTACTTTAATGCGTATCATTCAAGATGGACTTGGAGGACAATTAAAACTATCTGTTCAACTATAATTATTATTCCTTCAAGGCTTTTGCATAAGCAGCTAATACACGCTCGCGGGCTTCTTCATGAACTACAATGGGTTGGGGATAATTTAACGAATCAACTTCGGGCACCCAATGTCTGATGTATTTTAAATCTTTATCAAATTTTTCGGTTTGTAAGCGCGGATTAAATACTCTAAAATAAGGCGCTGCATCACAACCACTTCCACTAGCCCATTGCCAACCACCATTATTCGCTGCTAAATCAAAGTCCAATAATTTTTGTGCAAAATACGCTTCGCCCCAACGCCAATCAATTAACAAATGCTTGGTTAAAAAACTAGCTACAATCATGCGCACTCTATTGTGCATAAAACCAGTTGTATTTAATTCTCGCATACCCGCATCTACAATTGGATAGCCCGTACGTCCTTCACACCAAGCTTCAAATTCTTTTTCATTGTTACGCCACTCTATAAAATCATATTTTGCCTTAAATGATTTTCCTTCAGCTACTTGCGGGAAGTGCCATAAAATCATATGATAAAAATCGCGCCAAATTAATTCATTAAAAAAAGTAGTATTTAAGCTTTGCGTTTCTAGTGCCAGTGCTCTTGCAGAGATAGTTCCAAAACGCAAGTGCACACTTAAATGAGTGGTGGCATTTAAAGCAGGGAAATTTCTTTGCTCCGTATAATTTTTTACCAACTTAGTATCATACTGCATTGGAGGTATAACTAGATCTGTTTTTTCAAAACCTATTTCTTTTAAAGTGGGTAGTTTGTATGCCTTGGTGTCTAAAAAATAATCGAGTAGTTTTTCGGAGGGATGTTTTTTAGGAATTTTTCCAGCCCATACTGTTCTCCATTTATTGGCATAGGGCGTATAGATGGTATAAGGTTTGCCATCATCTTTAATTACTTCGTCTTTTTCAAAAATGACCTGATCCTTATAATGATGATAGCTTACTCCTATTTTTAAAGCCATTTTTTCAATAGCTGCATCTCTTGCATTTGCTTTGGGACCATAATCATGATTAGTATAAACCGACTTGACATTAAAATCTTTAAATAGCTTTTCAAAAACTTCAACGGGCGTTCCAAATTGCACCCAAAGCGATTTTCCTTTGGACACTAAATCAGTTTGTAAACGAGAAAGGGTTTGGTGAATAAAATCTACTCTTCTGTCTGCTTTATCTTCTGATTGACTTAAAATAGTTTTATCAAAAACGAAAATGGGTAGCACTTGATGTCCTTCCAACTTGGCTTGGTAAAGCGCATAATACAATCCTGCATTATCCTGCCATCTTAAATCGCGCCTAAACCAAAATATAGAGATTGCCTTTTGCATCTTACTTTAACAATTTAAAATCTAAATAGTTGGCAATAATATTTAATTTTAGGAATGCAAATTAGTAAAATTATATCCGCCTTGGAAGATTGGGCACCCCTTGCTTGGCAAGAACCCTATGATAATGCCGGACTTATTGTTGGTAACCCCGACTTGAATTGCACTGGCGTTTTATGCTCCTTAGATTGCACCGAAGCTGTCATTGATGAAGCCATTGCCAATGGTTGCAACTTAATTGTTAGCCATCACCCAATTGTTTTTAAAGGATTGAAGCAATTTAACAGTCACCATTATGTTTCAAGAGCGGTCGTAAAAGCCATCCAAAATAATATTGCGCTTTACGCGATTCATACCAATTTGGACAGTTTACTCGACGGGGTCAATAAAACCCTGGCCGATAGACTTCACCTAGAAAATAGAAGAATTTTAACCCCTAAACCAGGTTTTAAGGACCAAAATGGTGGAGAAATAGGCTCGGGGCTTGTGGGCGATCTTCCCCTTGAAACCGACGAGGCTGAATTTTTAAAATGGATGAAAGAAAAGTTAAATGTAACGGTGCTTAAACATACCGAATTTATAAAAAAGCCATTGAAAACCATTGCCTTATGTGGTGGATCAGGTAGTTTCCTTATTGCCGATGCCAAAGCCCAAAATATTGACTGTTTTATCACCAGC
>CAINWZ010000107.1 GCA_903854725.1 uncultured Bacteroidota bacterium | reverse complement strand
TCTAAGTTTACTTTACTTAAATCCCATCCACCTTCTTCCATGCTATGTTTAAACTTGTCACCATATTTCATGATGCCTGCTTCAATCATCTCACGCAATAAATCATTTCCTTCACGTGTTCTTTCTCCCACACCCGCAAACACTGATAAACCTCCGTGTCCTTTTGCGATATTATTAATTAACTCTTGAATCAATACTGTTTTACCCACACCCGCACCACCAAACAATCCAATCTTACCACCTTTTGCATAAGGCTCAATTAAGTCGATTACTTTAATACCTGTAAACAACACTTCTGTTGCAGTACTTAAGTCTTCAAACTTTGGAGGAGTTGCGTGAATAGGACGACCGTTAGATTTATCTAATTGTGGTAAGCCATCAATAGCATCACCTGTTACATTAAATAAACGACCATAGATATTATCACCAATTGGCATCGAAATAGGTTTACCACTATCGATAACTTCCATTCCTCTTACCAAACCTTCTGTACCATCCATCGCAATGGCACGTACACTATCTTCTCCTAAGTGTTGTTGCACTTCGAGCACTAATTTTTCACCACCTGGTCTTACAATTGTAAGCGCATTATAAATTTCTGGAAGCGATTGTTGATTTGGGAATTGAACGTCTACAACAGCACCAATAATTTGTTTGATTTTACCATTTGTTGTCATAATATACTATTTCGGCTGCAAAGGTAAGGTATTGGCACTTTATTGCAAAAATTGTACGTAGATAATCGCGGCTAAAATTCCCCCCACAATGGGACCTAAAACAGGCACAGCGGCATACCCCCAATCACTGCTGCCTTTTCCCTTAATAGGCAGTAGAAAATGCATAATTCTTGGGCCTAAATCTCTGGCTGGATTGACTGCCCAGCCTGTAGGACCGCCTAATCCAAAGCCAATTCCGCCCACTAATAAGGCCACGGGTAAAGCAGATAAGGCGCCCAAATCGGAACTAGCTGGCTTAATTAAAAATATACCCAGTAAAAACACCATGGTGGCCAAGGTTTCTACGATAAAATTTTGTGGAATATTTCGAATGGCAGGACCTGTTGAAAAAACAGCCAATTGTGCGGCCGGATCTTTGGTTTCATTAAAATGATCTTTATAGACCATCCAGACTATTAAAGCACCTAGCATAGCACCTAAAATTTGTGCTAAAATATAAGAGGGTACTAATGCCCACTCAAACTTTCCTGCACTTGCAAGTGCTATAGTCACCGCTGGATTTAAATGTCCCCCACTTGTACTACTTGTTGCATACACCCCCACAAAAACAGCAATTACCCAGCCTAAAACAATGGTAACTAATCCACCATTATTTCCTTTTGAATTGTGTAATAAATTGTTGGCTACTACGCCATTTCCAATGGTAATGACTAATGCAGTACCAAGTAATTCAGCTATAAAAGGAGTCATATGTTTTTATTTGATGGTAATGAAATATTAAGTTAAACAAAAAAAATTATACTATTTAAAAAAAATGAAAGCCCGATTTATTTACCAATTGTTTGTAGCCTTGATAGCACGCTCCCAACCTTGTATCCAATCTTTTCTTTTTTCTTCCTTCACAGTGGGAACAAAGGTTTGGTCTATTTGCCATTTAGACCTTAGCTCTTCTATATCTTTCCAAAAACCTACAGCTAGCCCTGCTAAATAGGCAGCACCTAGCGCAGTTGTTTCTACCATCGTTGGTCTTGTTACTTTTGTATTCACAATATCGGATTGAAATTGCATGAGTAAATTATTATGCGTTGCTCCGCCATCTACTCTTAATTCGGCAATGGGAATACCTGCATCTGCTTCCATGGCTTTTAATAAATCATAACTTTGAAAAGCAATACTTTCTAAAGCTGCGCGTGCAATATGCGCCGATGTTGTGCCGCGTGTAATACCCACAATAGTACCTCTTGCATGTTGATTCCAATAAGGCGCTCCTAAACCCGCAAAAGCAGGAACCAAATAAACGCCGTCGGTTTCCTCCACTTGTTTTGCAAGCGCTTCTACTTCGGAAGAATTCCTAATTAAATGCAGTCCGTCTCTTAACCATTGTACCACAGCACCTCCAATAAACACACTACCTTCTAATGCGTAATAAGTGTGTCCATTTATTTGCAAAGCGATTGTTGTTAATAAATTATTTTTTGAGCTCACTGCTTTTTCTCCTGTATGCATTAACATAAAACAACCTGTACCATAAGTGTTTTTTACCATACCTGGCGCTGTGCACATTTGTCCAAATAAAGCTGATTGCTGATCTCCAGCAATACCTGCTATAGGTATTTCGTGGTGTGAAAATAATTGAGTGGTATGTCCATACACTTCGCTACTACTTTTTACTTGGGGCAACATAGAAGCAGGCACGTCTAATAATTTTAATAATTCAGCATCCCATTGAAGCGTATGAATATTAAATAACATGGTACGAGAAGCATTGGTCACATCGGTTACATGCACTTTCCCATTGGTTAATTTCCAAACCAACCAAGAATCAACGGTGCCAAAAATAAGTTCTCCTTTGTTGGCTAAATCGCGCGCCCCCTCCACATTATCTAATATCCATTTAATTTTCGTGCCTGAAAAATAGGAATCAATAACGAGACCCGTTTTTTCTTGCACTACTTTTGCATGGCCTTGTTTTTTTAAACTATCGCAAAAATCGGCAGTGCGTCTGTCCTGCCAAACAATAGCATTATATACTGGCTGTCCAGTTGTTTTATTCCAAACAACAGTCGTTTCTCTTTGATTGGTAATGCCAATTGCAGCAATATCATTCATAGACAAGCCCTTCATACTAATGGCTTCGGTTGCAACACCCATTTGGGTACTCCATATTTCTAATGGATCATGTTCCACCCATCCTGGCTTTGGAAAAATTTGTTGAAATTCTTTTTGTGAAGTAGCGTGGATTTGACCTTGATGATCAAATAATATGGCACGACTACTAGTGGTACCCTGATCAAAGGATAAGATAAATTTTGACATAACAACCCTTTATTTGATTGTAATATAAAAAAAAGAAACGCAAATTTTATCTTCTATTCTTTAACCAATTTTCAGGATCAAAAAAAGCTCCTTTTTCATTGTTGATCATAAAAAGCAAGGCGCCCTCCCCGTCTAAATTAATGCCTGACTTACCAAGCAAAGTGCCCGCCCTTACCTCTTGGTCTTTATTTACATTGATACTACTCAAATGAGTATAAGTAGAAAAGTATTTTCCGTGCTGAATAAACACCGTTAAATCTCCATTGATATCCCCTGTATATTTCACAACTCCATTGGCAACACTTTTAACGGAAGTCCCTTTAGGCAAAGCCAATTCAATACCATCACTCTTTCTATTTAGCTTAGTGCCTGGAATATTCTCCACCCCAAAATGTATATATACATTTCCTTTGTCAACCGGCCAGGGTAAATTACCCTTGTTGTTTTCAAATAATATAGAAGCCTCTCTACCTTCTTCAGTGGTTTCAAGCGCAGAATAAGGACGATTATCTGTTGTACTTGTTAATCCGCCTTCTATATTACCTACTTTAGCATTTTTGGAACTCGTCTTTGAGGGCGCTGCCTCTTCTGTATTATTTTTTGCAGTGGCTTTAGCAGCCTCATTCGCCGCTTTAGCTTTTGCCAATCTATCTTTTTCTTTACGCTCTGCTTCTAAGGTCTCTCTTCTAATGATGGTTAATAAAGCAGATTGCATTTTTCTTCTTTGCGCTTCTTTTTGACGCACTTGTGCCGTTATTTCCTGCTCCTTACTTTTTAGTTGATTGACTATTTTATCTTGCTCTTTTTTATCTACCACCAATACCTTCAATTGTTCATGTTGAACCTCTAAGGTTTTTAATCTATCTTTTTTATTGGCTCCCAATACATTTATTTTCGCATTCAAATCGGTTTGTGACAAGTCTATTGCATTCGCCTGCGCCTCTCTGTTTTGTCTATAACTTTTTAAATAGGTAATTCTTTTTACAGCATCGTTAAAACTATTCGCAGAAAATAAAAAGTTGAGGTATTCATACCCACTTCTACTTTTATACGCAAAGATGATGCTCTTTTGATACCTCTTTTTTAGGGTATCCAAGTCTTTATTCAACCTTTGAACATCTAATTGATTATTATAAATGGCGTCGTCTAAAATTTTTACTTGTTTTGCAATACCATTTATGAGCGCTTGCCTTTTTGCAATTTTACTTCTTATAGCTTCTAATTGACCTAGTGAATTTTTCTTATTTCTTTTTGTTTGCTCTAATAATTGATTCAATTCGTCTAATTCTTTACGAATGGTTTGTTCTTGTTTTTGCAAATCCTCTCTGGATGCATTTGCTTGTGCAGAAGCACTAAGCGTAAATACACCTATAGAAAATAAAATAAATAAAACCCTTTTAATCATGTTGTAATTTTATTATTAAATATACCTATTTGCGTTTACCTGGTTTAGGAATGGCAAAAGTATATTTTAATGGTTCATCAAATCCAAATTCTTTTACTTCCATATGAACTTCCAACTTATTATTAGCTGCAATAGAAATATCACGGTATTGTGGAAACTGAAACCCAGCATAAAGGGTATGATCGCTATAAGAAATATCACATGTACGATGCTGATTTATATCTACGTCATCTAATTTCAAGTGCACTATTTTTGTATTGTCCTCATTTAGGATAATTAAGTTCTTAAACAAAGCCCCCATTAAACCAACCTGCAATTTTCCATTTGTATTTTTGTAAGAAACAATATTAGTATTATCCATGAATATAGGATTACCCACCATTAAGTCTTCTACTGTAGTATATGTAAATGGTATTTTTAATACTTCTTGTAAAAAGCTTAATGGCTTTCGCTCCACTTTTTTACTTAATGGATACACTAAAATAACACTGTCTTTGTTAATAAAAGCTTTTAAACCTATCACCCCCATAGCGCCTCTCACTGTTAAATAAATGGCTTTGCCTTTTTGAATACTTGCATTCACTATATAATTGTCTGCATTTTTTAAAGTTTCATAATCTACTTTAAACCTCGCATTCATGGTTGTAAAATTAATTTTAGCCAATTCAATTTTTTGAATAATTCCTTTAACGATGGCGGCAGAATCAATCTTTGCTTTTTTAGAAATAAGCTCTGTGTTGGTTGAATCATTTTTCGATAAAGCATCTTTAATAACTTGCACTTTTCTATACGTTGAGCAAGACGCCAAGCATAAAATCAAACCAGCTATCAATAAGACTTTTTTCATGTACTTTTTATTTTTTACCAGTATGGCCAAACCCGCCATCTCCTCTTTGCGTTGCTTCTAATGAGTCTACTTTTTGCAAAATCGCTTTCTCTACTTGCTGAAATACTATTTGCGCAATGCGTTCGCCATCTTCAATAGTATGGGTTTCCTTAGATAAATTAATCAGTATTACTTTTATCTCACCTCTATAATCTGCGTCAATGGTTCCGGGTGTATTTAAACAAGTAATGCCTTGCTTAATTGCCAATCCACTTCTTGGTCTAATTTGCGCTTCCCAGTTTTCAGGCAATGCTAAAAATAATCCTGTAGGAATTAAAACTCTATCTAAAGGGGCCATCACTATTGGGCTAGTAATAAAAGCTCTAATGTCCATACCAGATGAACCTGTAGTAGCATATTCCGGTAAAGGATGATGACTTTTGTTGACTATTTGAATAGTGGTTGACATGTCAACAAAAATAGGCATTTAGAAGTAGAAAATGGTACCAAACCTAAGTGTATTAGAAAGAGGATTCTTGGATATACCGCCCCCAGAAGGCACTAAGTAAGAAATATTAAATTTAGATTGTTGGTATTGAAAGCTGGTACCTACTGTGAAATATTGCATATTCCCTAGGTTCTTATTATTATCAATAAAATAACCCCCTCTTAAATAAAAACGATTGGTGTAATTATACTCCAATCCTACCGAACCTTTTAAAGACTCACCTATTGGCATTCCATAATTATCAGTAAATGAATTGAACCAACTTGAAACCACTGATTGTGAAAAATACTGATTCACCGATTCAATATTTGAATTATCCGGATTGGCAGGCACCATTAATCTATTCACATCGATGCCCACTTCAATGGAGTTATCTGCATCTAGAATATTCAAATACCCAATACCTACTCCCAAATTGGCAGGTATAAAATATTTATTCTTTGTTTCGTTAGAGTAACTTATTTTACCTCCTAAATTAGAGAGTAATAAACCACCATGAAAACCTTGTAAATCTTCGTTTTGCTTATAGAACAAACTAATATCTCCTGCTAAAGTATTACCAGCACGATAATTAATCGCCGACAACCCATAAGAACCGGAAACTAATTTAGAGTAAATATATCGAAGGGTTACACCCATACTAAACTTCTCAGTTAATAAAATACTATAGCCTAAATCGTAACTAAATTCCGAAGGGCGTTGAGAGGGTAAATTGACATTACCTGATTCATCCGAAAAGTCAATATTACCTAAACTAAAAAAACGCAATGAACTATTGATACTACTTTTATCATCCAACTTTTTATAAAATCCTGCACTCGCTAAATACACATCATTTAATCCTAAATCTTTTAACCAGGGCGTATAATTTATTAAAAAACTTCGGTCATCATTTAAATAAGGCAGCTTCGCAGTGTTGCCAAAAAGATCATTCGCTTCGGGAGACATTGCCAAAGACAAATTACCCATACCTCCAGAACGCGCATCGGGCGATATTAACATAAAGGGAACAGCTGTACTTTGAAGTCTAATGGGATTGGTTTGTGCTGTAGCCATTCCTCCAATTAGAGACAATACAAAAAACAAAAAAATAAATTTGGGTCTAAAGCTATTCATATATTAAAGTAGATGCGATAATTGAGCGGTGAAGATACAAAATCCATTTTGGGGAATATCTAAAATTTTACAAGTTTATTTGTTAAAAAACGAGTTTCCACCCCATCACTTACTGTTAATTTATAATAATAAACGCCTGCTTCTAGCCTAGCCATACCAATGCCTGTTCCATCCCAATTAGCCACCACTCTATTGGCTATATAACTTGCATTTAAAGGCCTTGTGAAAAGCAATTTTCCCATATTATCATAAATACTTAGTGTAATTTCTAAGGGGGTGCCTACTTTATTATGTTCAAAGCTAAATTGCGTATTACTTTGAAATGGATTGGGATAATTATATAAATTTTTGAGATTTAATTCGGTCGTTTCAGGCACAACAAAGCGCAAAGTATCTACTGTAGAGTTTCCTAAAAGATCCCATACTTTAATAACTAAAGTATGTGGGCCTGCAGAAAAAGTAGGTAAGCTATAACGAAGACTTCCTTTTTGGTAAGTATTTATATCGGCCACAAAATAATTATTTAAGATGATTGCATTTTTAGCATCACCATCAATAATCAAAACCATATCATGGCCTAAAGAATTGCCAGATGTTTGAATGCCCCCACTATCAGCAACAGTAAGGTATAAATTGGATTGCGCAGCTGCCCAACCACCTTCTACAAAATTTGTATCATTTAAAAAGACTTTTAGTTGAGGGCCTTTAGCATCTATAATGGTTGAACCATTTATATCCATCGCAATTATTTTATCAAATACGCCAATTGCATCTGAAGAATCATTATAGGCGACTAATTGCATTTTTAAGGTCTTCAATAAACTCACTTCCTTAGGTAATAAAAAATCGATGCTAAAATTTCCATTAGAAACGGTCGCCTTCCCTTTAAACAAACTATTTTCTTGCGTTGCTACTGAAGTTACAATGCTTGTACCTGCATTGGCTAAAGTTTTTTTATTATTAACTGCATCATATAAAATAAAATCTAGCAGTCCGTTAAAATCATTTTTTTGAAGACCTTTATTTCGTACCAAACCCTTAATAGTATATTTATTTCCAGCAAGTAAAGTGTCTTTTCCTGAAAATACTTTTTGATTCATAGTAGTAATACCTATCTCGTATTTAGGAGTAGCCAAACGCAGGGCAGGGTCGCCTAATAAAGTAAACTTAAATGCATTCATATGATCTTCTCCCAATGCCCATGCCTGCATTTTAGCATTTTGCAATGCCTCCCCTAAAGTTAAAAATCGACCTGCTGAATCAGGCACTAATAATTGCTGTATAAAATGATCATTAATTTGCTTATTACTATACGCAAAAACCAACCTGCTAGCGGCTACCAGCGCAATCACTCCTTTACTGTTTTTCATTAAAGCATCAAATCCAAATGGGCTTAATTGCGGTTGATCATAGGGCGCAAAATCACAGGAAGCCGTAATCATTAAAGGTAATTTTTTGGCATTGTTCCACTGTTGCACTTCCGTTTGACTAATAACGGCCTCTTCTGTTAATCTTGCATAGTTACCATGCCCTGTATAATTTAAAATTAATGTACCCTCATTCACGGTTTGCACAATATCATTATTTACTATAGGATAGGTATTGCCTGCAATATTTTTAGTGGCAGTATATAAATCTAAATATATTTTCTTCTGATTCCATGTTGGATATTTTTGTTGCAAACGACTTGAAATTTCTTCAGCATCTTGTAAATGCAAATTATAATCTCCATCATCCGCTACCCAAGTAATTTGATTTTTCCAGGCACCGCCATTTGTATTTTTTTGATAATTGATTATTTTTTCAACTAGGGTATCTGCTTCTGCACTAGTTCTTGCAGGCAATCTTCCTGTTGCAATAAAAAGTTTTTTTATGTTGTTAAAATTATTGATATCATCATTATCGCTTAAAATGCTATAAAAATCATCGGAAGGATAACTAGATAATACACCAGTTGAAGCAACACTTTCATATACAGGAATTTGAGTGGCTCCATTATAATTTTTAACATTGAAATTGGCAATGCCTAGTAATAATAAATAGCGGGGTGCTGCTGTTTTTTTGATGGCAGCTTGATTGAATAAATGTTTTATAAAATTTCTAATGCCCACAGCAGTTGGCTGTCCGCCAGAAAATTCATTATAAATTTCATTTACATTTACCACTTCCGTTTTCAATCCATTCACAGTGGTATGATAATTTTGTAATTTTTTTGCCGCGTTAATATAATTGCCCGCTGCAATAATAATATAGTCTGGCGCAGCTATGCCTGCTACATTTTGATTGGCAATAGGGCCAAGCATCACAGGCGTTTCATAGGCTGCTTGTTTTACTGCGAAAAATTCATGCAAGGTATCGGCCTTGTGCACAAAACTTGCGTTCCCATTGGTTTGTAACTCTATGGTCATCAACATTGGCGCAGCAGGATTCGTTACCTCCCAAACCTGTGTAGTAGCGTCAGCGTTTTGTAATTGATATTGCAATACATTTCCCTTTACCGAACTTGATGTGTTTCTAAAGCCAAAACTATTTGTTCCCCAAAAACCTATTTTTCTTTTAGCAGACAATTCAATATAATCTAACCAACCAGTCGCTGCCGTGTTTTCACTTATAAAACTAAGTGCAACAGTTGCAGCGGTGGCAAGATTTGTATTTGCATGTAAGGAATATGAAAAAGTATCGGTTGCTATATTTGCCGACTCATCATACAGCAAGCCACTAACTGGCGCGACTGCTGTTGCTTTAAGCGCATTGTCATTAATTGTAAAATTAAAATTTGCGCCATTTTGATAAGCTGTGGCAACATACTTACTTACTACTTTCATTGGACTAGTTAATACTAATCCGTTTATGTTAAGGTTGTAAGTTAATTTAGGTTGCTTACCAATTCCTTGCCCCATGGCAGGACCTACTAATAATTTTCCGCTGTTTAATATCGAAATACTATCTACTTCAATTACCCATCTTTCATCAAATTGATCTACCAACTGAGCTGTCAAATTTATTTTATCTTTTACACTTATTCTTTTCCCATTAGACCCAATGGTTAAAAAATAAAAAGCAGAATCATTACTCGTATTTTTAAAATGTGTTGGTATTAATTGCGGTTCCTCTTGCTTCCATTGCACCACTCCTTCTGTATAAAATAATACATAATCTTTTTCGTCAATTTGAGCATCCCCTCCGTCAACTACTTGAATAGCATTTTCTGTTAAACCTATTGCCACATTTGGGGTTACTTTTTCAGACAATTGAGAAAGGTTATAATTAAATAGTTGCAATTGTGTGGAGCTGATGGGCAAACTAAAGCCCAAGGCCTTAAGTTGTGTTCCTGTAATTTGATAAACCCCCTGTTTAGACACAGCAATTTTGGCCCATTTCCCTATTGTAAACGCAGCATTTTGAGCCCCTAAAAAGCAGGGAGAAAAGATAAAAATCAAAAAAATGATAAAAACACGCCTTCTCATATAATAAAATTAGGCTTTTCGTAACAGAACAATATACTTCCAAGTGAATAAATGAATAAAAAACAAAGTATATTCGCGCTATCATTTAACCCCATTTTTGTATAATTTATTACTATGAATTTTATAAATAGTATTTTATTGTTTTTTGCAGTCCTTTTGATAGGGCCTAACTTATTGTCAAGCAATAATAATAAAGCCATTTCAAATAATATCGTATTGGCAGCCAAAACCGAAGATCCTTATGCCGAAACCATCCTTATGCGTGGGGGTACTTTTGCGATGGGCATGAACCAAGAAAGCGTTATGGGCGATTGGAACAATAGCCTTAGAAGAGTTACTGTAAGTTCTTTTAGAATTGATAAATATGAAGTAAGCAATAAGAAATATCGCACTTATATACATTGGTTAGAAAAAATATTTACTCCAATAGGCAGAGACTCTATTGTTACTGCAGCCTTACCTGATACAAGTGTTTGGAAAACAGACTTATCTTACAATGACCCAATGGTTGACGGATATTTTAGAGCTAGCGCTTTTAACGATTATCCTGTTGTTGGTGTAACATGGGAGCAAGCCAATAATTTTTGCAGATGGAGAACAGATAGAGCGAATGAAAATACTTTACTTAAATACAAATTGATAGATCCACAAAATCCATATGTTGGAAAAATGGGTATTGCTAACAATATTGCTGACTCGAGTAATGGTGGTGGTTTTGCGACTGCAGCAACTTCTACTAATATAAATAGAGGAAAAAATTTGGATGATTATATTATGATTCCTGATTTTAGATTGCCTACAGAAGCAGAATGGGAATATGCTGCTAAAGTAGCAAGTCAAAAAAATTATATCTCTAATTTCAATAATCCTAGAGCAGGTTCTAATTCATCTCACCCCAATGCAAGTGTAGTATCTTCAGATAGTCCCTTCCCTTGGAGCAACAATGGAAATGACGGTATCAGAAATTCAACTTCTGGAAAGAAGAATGGTAAGCAAGGAATGTTTGTTGCCAATTTTAAAAACGGAAGCGGAGATTATATGGGAATGGTTGGTTATTCAAATGATGGCGCGGGCTTCCCAAGTAAAGTAAATACCTTCTTACAAAATGGTTTAGGACTTTATAATATTAGTGGTAATGTGAACGAGTGGGTAGCCGATATTTATCGCCCTATGAACTCAGTAGATATGGATGATTTTAATCCCTACCGTGGTAATAATGTTTTAGATGGCGATGATAATAATGTTTCAAGTTATGAAACAGGTGGTAATACCTTGATTTCAAATAAATCTAGAGTATATAAAGGAGGTGGCTGGAAAGACCGCCCTTATTGGTTAAACCCTGGTACAAGAAGATACTTAGATCAAGATAAATCCTCTAGCACAATAGGTTTTAGATGTGCTATTTCTGCGTTTGGCGTGGATGGACCAGGATTAGACAATGAGAAACCTTGGTGGAAAAGAATATTTTCAAAAAATTAGCCCAATGAAATTACGCATTGGATCCGGCATCGATTTTCATCAATTAGTAGAGGGGCGTGACCTTTGGATTGGTGGTATTAAAATTCCGCACACTAAAGGCGCCTTGGGACATAGTGATGCAGATGTTTTATTGCATGCCATTTGCGATGCTTTATTAGGTGCTTTAAGTTTAGGCGATATTGGAACACATTTTCCTGATACGGATGCTGCTTACAAAAATATTGATAGCAAAATTTTATTACAGAAAACCTACGATTTAATTACAGCGCAAGGTTATCAAATAGTAAATATTGATGCTACTTTATGTTTAGAAGCACCTAAAATCAAACCCTATGTAATTGCTATGCAAGAATGTATTGCCCGTATTTTACATATTGGAGATAAGGATATTTCTATTAAAGCTACTACTACCGAAACAATGGGTTTTACTGGAAGAGAAGAAGGCTTGGTAGCCATGGCTACTTGCTTATTAACGGCTGCTAATCCATAATACTGCTACAACATGAAGCAGCCTCCTACTCAAAATTCTTTTATGACCATCTCCGATTTATATGAAATATATAAGTCTCATCCGAGTGTTCAAACCGATACAAGACAATTACAAAAAGGAGATTTATATTTTGCACTAAAGGGTCCCAATTTTAATGGAAATGAATTTGCCGAAAAAGCATTAACACTTGGTGCAGCCTATAGCATTGTAGATGAACCTATCAATACAACAGTCGAATTACAAGAACGCATCATTTTAGTGGAAGATGTTTTAACTACGCTACAAGCACTTGCAAAATTTCATCGTCAACAATTTTCCATTCCTTTTATTGCCATCACTGGTAGTAATGGGAAAACTACTACTAAAGAATTGGTGGCAGCTGTTCTAAGTAGTCATTACCATACCTATATCACGCAAGGAAATTTAAATAATCATATTGGTGTTCCACTTACAATTTTGAGTATTCAAAAAGATGCGCAATTTGCTATTATTGAAATGGGCGCGAATCATTTACATGAAATAGAAAGTTATTGCAGTTATACCTTACCTACTCATGGTTTAATTAATAATTGCGGCAAAGCGCATTTAGAAGGATTTGGAAGTGAAGAAGGTGTTAAGAAAGGGAAAGGAGAATTATATGATTTCTTAAGAATGAATAAGGGTATGGCTTTTGTGAATAGCGATTTAGCTTATTTAGTAAAAATGAGCGAAGGCATATCTTCTATTATTACTTATGGAGTCAATACTGGAAGTTTGCAAGCCATATCTACAGATGAAACATCTGCACAAAATAATTCAACAGGATTGTTGCAATTAAAGATCACCCATTCCTTTCATAACAATTTGATACATAAAATTATTAAAACACAATTGGTGGGTGATTACAACTTACCTAATGTGCTTGCAGCTATAAGCATAGGATTACATTTTGTAGTGCCAATAGAAAAAATAATTACTGCTATTGAAACTTATACACCTACCAATAGTCGATCACAATTAATGGAATGGAATAATAATAAAGTAATTCTTGACGCCTACAATGCCAATCCAAGTAGCATGCAATTGGCTATTGAAAATTTTGCTAAAATAAAAGGCAATAAAAAAATACTTTGTATTGGCGGCATGAGGGAATTAGGAAAAGAGAGTCAAGCAGAACACCAAGCAATCATTAACCTTATCAATACCTGTACTTTCGAAAAAGTTGTTTTAGTAGGTAAAGAATTTGAAAACTGCCAACACAGCTATACTTATTTTGAAACAAGTGACGCTGCCAAGCAATGGCTTCATCAACAAAGATTCAAGGACCATTTCTTTTTAATCAAGGGTTCAAGGGGCATTCAAATGGAGAAGTTACTAGCAAACTAAGTCATTTCACTCCATCATTTTACTCCATCATTTTCTCTACCACATCCTAGTACTTAAAAAGCAACAACCTTAGTCCACTTGCTTTAATTTCAAAACTTACTTTTTATTTTAATACCTTTGCGGCATGGCTACAAACTATTTATGGAGCACTATTAATAATAAGTGTCCAAGATGCAGAGAAGGTAAACTTTTCGTATCGAGCAACCCTTATAACCTATCTTCTATTACTACGATGAACGAGCATTGTCCGGTATGCGGCCAACAAACTGAAATAGAATTGGGCTTTTATTATGGAACAGGATATGTAAGTTATGCTTTAACCGTTGCCTATTTTGTATCCACTTTTGTTGCTTGGAAGGTTTTGATAGGAATGACTTTTGGATTAGATGATAATAGAATTTTTTACTGGATGGGTACAGCCATTGTACTACTCTTATTTATACAGCCATTAATCATGCGATTATCAAGGTCTATTTGGTTAGGATGGTTTGTCTCCTATAATAAGAACTGGAAAAATGAGCCATTAGCATACAATGAGCGCATGGATCACAATAGAAAAGAGCACTAAACCCACACAAACTCAAGTATTTATTTTAACTTCGCTGCCCCTATAGAGAGGTGTCCGAGTGGTTTAAGGAGCACGCTTGGAAAGCGTGTATACGGCAACGTATCGGGGGTTCGAATCCCTTCCTCTCTGCAAAATAGAAAGAGCAACCCACCCCGGAACACGGGGTGGGTTTTTAATTTAGACACAAGAGTCGAAACTCGTTTCGAACTCGCAGTGGATGAATTAAAAACACGAGAGTGCGGAGCACTCGAAGGTTGCTTTTTTATTTTCAGACCCCCGGGCTGCCGGAGCAAAGCGACGGCAATCCGAAAAGCACTCGAAGGTTGCTCTTTTATTTTTTTACAATCCCAAACACCCCCTGGGCATTTTTCGTAGTCATCTGCGCAACCTCATGCAAAGGAATATTTTTAATTTCCGCCAACTTCATAGCCACTTGAATCATATAAGAAGGCTCATTGCTTTTGCCACGATAAGGCACAGGCGA
>CAINWZ010000106.1 GCA_903854725.1 uncultured Bacteroidota bacterium | reverse complement strand
GAAAAAGTTTTTGAACAAGTGGAAAATCCATTGGTGCGTGTTTTAGTGGATATGGAATATGAGGGGGTGAAAGTAGATATTGATTTTTTAAATGAGTATAGCAGGGTATTAGAAGTAGATGCGAAAGTAAGCGAAGAGCGTGTATATGAGCAGGCAGGTGTTAGATTTAACCTGGCTTCTCCCAAACAGCTAGGAGAAGTGTTGTTTGATATTTTAAAGCTAGATGCTAAAGCAAAAAAAACTAAAACGGGTCAATACGCCACGGGCGAAGATGTTTTACAAAAAATGGCTGCTAAGCATAAAATTGTAGATGATATTTTAAACTTTAGAGAGTTAACAAAATTGAAATCTACCTATGTTGATTCTTTTCCTGCATTAATAAATCCTAAAACAGGTCGCGTGCATACTAGTTATGCGCAGGCAGTTGCAGTCACGGGAAGATTAAGCAGCACCAATCCCAATCTACAAAACATACCCATTAGAACCGAACGCGGTAGAGAAATTAGAAAAGCATTTATTCCGCGCGAAGCAGGAAGGGTGTTGGTAAGCGCCGATTATTCTCAGATTGAATTGCGCATAGTGGCCGCCATAAGTGGTGATCCTAATATGTGTGAGGCTTTTAAATTAGGAAAAGATATTCATACTGCAACGGCAGCAAAAGTATATAGCATAAACGAAGCAGATGTTACAAAGGAAATGCGTTACAAAGCAAAGAGTGTCAATTTTGGAATTATTTATGGACAAGGTGCTTTTGGATTAGCAGAAAACTTGGGCATATCAAGAACAGAAGCAAAAGAAATTATCGACAACTATAAAAAAGAGTTTCCAAATATTCAATTATACATGGATCAACAAATAAACAACGCTAAAGAGTTGGGATTTGTTGAAACACTAATGGGAAGAAGGCGCTGGTTAAGAGATATTAATAGTAGCAATTTTACCGTGCGCGGATTTGCAGAAAGAAATGCCATCAACTCTCCTATTCAGGGTTCTGCCGCCGACATGATTAAATTAGCCATGATTAAAATTCATGGAGAAATGAAAAAAACCAATTGGGAATCAAAAATGATTTTGCAAGTACATGATGAACTTGTTTTTGATGCAGTAGAAAAAGAACTACCTGCCTTAAAAGCATTAATATTAAAGTGTATGAAAGAGGCGTTGGTGCTTCCTAATGGTGTACCAGTTGAAGCAGAAGTGGGTGTAGGAAAAAATTGGTTAGAGGCGCATTAAAACTTTTCTAATTATTAGGCCTTCTTTTTATAAACCGGGACAGTGCTACAGGGTTCTCCATACATGATACTCTTAACCACTGGGCGTAATTTTTGTGTAATGGCAATATAGGCCGACTCACCTATGGGTGTGTCACCACATCCTTTCACTACAATTCTTTGTTCTGAATAAGCCTCAGGGCTTAGGCTCGCAATATTTTCAAGCAAAACTTGTTCTCTTACTTTAGTTTCATCCCCAAAATAGACCGATTTTGCAAAGTCGTTTAGGGCTGATACAATTAACATATTCGCCCACATGGGAATAATCGCATCGGCAGAACAAATAATACCCACCACCTTGTCTTTATAAATAGTCCAGTCTGTTGTAAGCAATGCCGCGCGAAAATCTTTTTCTTTTAAAATAAGTTCCCTAAATAAATACGGCTTTATATCAAACACAACGATTTCGTTGCTTGGAAGTAAACTCGCAAGATCAATGGTTACTATTCCACTTTCCGCCACCTTATTGTTAAACAATTCGGCCATAGAAATATTTTAGTACTAGTATAACTTAGATCTGTTGTCTTCTATCTTAGCTACCTTTTTTAAAGAGCTGATAGATCTAAACATAACACTTCTTGTTCTTTCTAATAACTCATCTTTGAAAAATAATGGGTCTTGTTGTGCTTGTTT
>CAINWZ010000105.1 GCA_903854725.1 uncultured Bacteroidota bacterium | reverse complement strand
TTGTGCAAAGAAATCGTAATAGTCGCCGCCCACTTCTGTCGATGAACGTATAAAAGTGGCAATGTCTAAATCGGCTCTTTGGGGATTTTCTTTAGGTAGCATACTCATTTGTAAATCACGCGCAGCCGCTAATTCATTGTTTTTGCGGTCTTCTTCTATTTGACGTAAACGTTCTCTTTGTTTTCTTTTACCATTTAAATAGACACCTACAGCAAAAAGAATTAAACCAATAGCAGTGATGATTAGAATTTTTCTTTGTTTCACTTCTTGTTCTGCTAAGGCTCTCTGTTTGGCTTCTTCATTTATGGCCATATTCTGAGCATCGTTTGCCTTAGAATTATTAAATATTACATCTCTTAATGAATCTGTTTTAATGATGTATTTCAATGCACTATCTCTATTGCCCTTTAATGTATATAGTTTAAATAATAATTGATTTGTTTTTAATAAGCCCTCCGTAAAAGTAATTTGAGAAGACATATTAATTACTTTATTTGCATAGGTAATGCTTGAGTCATATTTATTTAACAAATAAAAATTATTGGCAATTCCATAATTTATTTCTAAAATGTCTTTAAAAAAATTGTCTTTTATTGCATAAGGCAATGCTACTTTGAATGCATCGATAGCTTTTTCATATTCTTTTTCATGAGTTAAAATATCAGCAAATACAACGTAAGGCTGGCCCCATTTATTTTGAAATGAGCTAGAGTCATTTAACCTTCTGGCAGTAGCATTAAATGATAAAGCTTTTTCATAATCTTTTATTACAACAAAAAATTGAGCCCAAACCGACTGTGCCATTTTTCTAAACAGTATTTCTACTCCTTTTTTCATTTGAATTTCGTTAAATTCATTTGAGCCATTTTTACTGCCTGTTTTTGAAATATATTCCAAAGCTTTTGACTTATTCCCTAAAAAAGCATAGCTCATTGCAATACTATAGTTACACCAATCAAGTGCAATATTTTTTGGAAAAATAAAAATATTTATACCTTGCTCTAAACACTTATTTACACTTTTTAATTCTTCAAATGAGTAATACAATCCCGCTGGATAATTTCCAAGAACTGCATTTGCTACTGAGCTCAAACTATTATAAATAGCAGGAAGCCACCCATAATTTTTTGTTTCTATTGCTAATTTTTCTGCTTTAGTATGGTAAATAATTGCCGAATCGCCTTTATAATAATTATAGTATTGGCCTAAATTGTAATAGATTGAAATTTTAATATTATTATCATTGGTTTGATCAATCTTACTTAAAGAATCTTTAATATTTACTTTATTACCCTCTGCAAATAAATTTGCAGTTGATGTTAATAAGCACAATGCAAAAAGTAATTTTTTCATACCTTCTAATTTTATAATTTTTATTTTTTCTTAGTCACCACCAATGTTATATCATCCGGATTGCGTTTGCCTTGCATCCACTCATCCACCGATTTTATTAATACATCAATAATTTCTTGTGCAGATAAATGACAAGAATTTTGAATTAAGCTTCTTAGTCTTTCATAATCATACATTTCACCAAGTAAATTGGGTGCTTCTGGTAAACCGTCTGATAATTGTACTAGTACATCGCCCGCTTCAAATTTTCTGTTTTCTAAAACAAATTCCTCATCTCTTAACCCGCCTAATGGCAGGCCATTGTTCATGAACTCTTCTACTTGCTTGGTGGCAGACTTGTATAAATAGATCGGTGGCATGGCCGCAGAACTTAAGTATACTTCGTCGTTGGTGATTTCTGCAATATTTAAACTCA
>CAINWZ010000104.1 GCA_903854725.1 uncultured Bacteroidota bacterium | reverse complement strand
TTATACTTGCAACCCGAATGGGATAAAGCCAATCAAATTACCCCTTTAGTAATTGATTATATTAAAGCCCACCCTAAATGGGAATTAAGCGCACAGCTTCATAAGTTCATTCAAGTTCCCTAATTTGTATATTTACAATACATTATTGTAGTATGATAAAAAGCAAGCTGTTTATTATTATTTTTTGCAGTCTATTTATTTTGTGCAATAGCACAACAGTAAAAGCGCAAGGAAATAAAGCAGCAACTAAAATATACCAAAAAGCAATTGCCGCTTTTGATCAAAAAGATTTTGCTACTACTATCGATTTACTCGAAAACTTGGTGAAAAAAAATAACAAGTATGCCGATGCTTATCTTTTTCTTTTTCAAGTTTATTCAGAATCAAGGGCGTACCAAAAATCAATTACTTGTTTTGAAAAATTAATGCAATTAGATACTGCTTCGTATTTACCTTTTATTGTTAAATATGCAACAAACTATGCGATACTAGGTAATTATAATAAAGCTGCATCTATTATTGAGTTTTATGAAAAAAATAATACACTACCCGCTTTTTTAAAAAATAAAGCAGCCGAATTGCTTGCCACATGCCAATTTGCCCAAGCACACCCTATTCAAAAAGAAATTAAAGTGGCCAATGTTGGTGATAGCATTAATACTGCCGATGCCGAATACTTTCCCAGTATTACAGTGCAAGACAGTTTGTTTTTATTTATGCGTAGGATTGATTTTAAAAGAGAAGATTTTTATTTTAGTACCATAAAGGGTAATGGTTTTTCTAACGCCACTCCTTTAGCTGACAATTTAAACATCGCGGAAAAAAAAGGCAGCATGAGCCTAACGCAGGATTTAAATACTTTATACTTTGCCGCCGATTATAATGAACAAGGTTTTGGCAGATATGATATTTATAAAGCCACTAAAACAAAAACGGGTTGGTCTGAACCTATAAATGCTGGTAGAAATGTAAACTCAGATTTTTGGGACAGTGCTCCAAGCATTGCACCAGATGGTCAAGCATTATATTTTTGTAGCAATAGACCTGGTGGATATGGTGGCATTGATATTTATGTTTCTTATAAAAGTCCTAAAGGTTTTTGGGGAGAAGCGATAAACATGGGTCCACAAATAAATACGACCGGAGATGAACAAACCCCTTTTATTCATGCCGATAATAAAAGTTTATACTTTGCTTCCAATGGTTGGCCTGGTTTTGGAGGTAGTGATTTATTTATTGCTAGAAAAAAAATTGACGACACTTGGTCCACCCCTATTAATTTAGGTTATCCGATTAATACCTATGACAATGAAGGCAGTATTGCTGTTACAGGCAATGGCGCTGATGGTTATATAGCAAGCGATAGAGCTGATAGTAGAGGTGGATTAGATATTTATAAAGTAACCCTTGCAATAAATACAAGACCGCGCAAAACATTTTATGTTAAAGGTTTGATTGCAGATGCTGTTACCAAAAAACCTTTAGCAGGTGATGTGGTTTTAATAAATCCTAATGATGAAAATAGCACCATGCAAATAAATGTAGATAGCAATGGTTATTTTATTTTAGGCCTTCCTTATTTTGATAGCCTAGGTATTAGAGTAAATAGCGCAGAACACGAATTTGCAAGTTCATTATTGTCTTCTGAAGAGGTAAGTGCTATGGCAGGAAAAACAATACAATTTTATTTAGCACCCATTGTTCAAACCTTTACGCAAAATTTTAAAAATGTATTTTTTGATATTAATGCTGCTAAACTTAATAAAAAATCGTTTTTGGAATTAGATGCATTGGTTACCTATTTACAATCTGCCCCTACAGCCACTATTTTGCTTGAAGGTCACACCGATAATAAAGGAGATAGCTTTCAAAATAAATTATTATCCTATAAAAGATCTGAATCGATTGCAGCCTATTTAATAAAAAAAGGAATTGCTGCTAAAAGAATTTGCACCAATGGCTTAGGGGACACGCAACCCATTGACGACAATGCTACCGAAGAAGGTCGGGCAAAAAATAGACGTACTAGCTTTACCATTACCATTCCTTAATGCGTATAAATACGCTGCTTCCATGTTATTAATTAGTGGATGTTTGTTGCATGACAGACGAAAACCTATATGCCATTGCTTTTACAATGTTGCCAGGCTTTAACGACATCCAAAGAAAAAGTATTTTTGAATTTTATGGATCAGGCATTGCTATTTATAATGAAAGGCAAAAACAAAAAAACGCATTTGTTGAAGTAAACTTTGTTCAAAAAAATAGTTTACTTAGTACATGGCCATTGCAAGAAGCTGCAGCTGAAGTAAATTTTATTTCCAAACATGGAATAAAATGCATCTCCGTAATGGATGCAAATTATCCGAATCGTTTGAAGCATTGTATTGATGCGCCTACTTTATTATTTGTTAAAGGAAGCGATCAATTTAACTTGCCTTATTTATTAAGTGTTGTGGGCACAAGACAACATACCATTCAAGTAGGTAAAATTATTCAGGAACTAATGGAAGGTCTTACACATTTAAACATTGGCATTATTAGCGGCATGGCTTTAGGTGTTGATGGCATTGCACATCAAAAAGCTTTAGAAAATAAAATTCCTACCTGGGGCGTACTCGCGCATGGACTAGATCAAATTTATCCAAATGAACATAGAAAATTAGCCATTGATATAATGAATAATGGCGGATTAATTACCGAATCGAGAAAAGGCAGTAGCCCTCTTCCTTATTGTTTTCCTAAAAGAAACAGAATTGTGGCGGGCATCTGCGATGCCACATTAGTTGTTGAAACTGATGTTAAGGGGGGAAGTATGATTACCGCAAATATTGCTTTTGATTATAATAGAGAAGTATTTGCTGTACCCGGTAAAATTCATGATCCCAAAAGCAAGGGTTGTTTGGCCTTAATTAAAAGAGATAAAGCACACATTTACCATGATGTTACAAGCTTATTAGAAAACATGCAATGGCCAATAAAAGAGCTTACAACCCCTCAAATACAACTAGATTTTTTGGTTTTAACCGAATCGGAACGAGTTTTACAACATATAGCCATTCATGGCCCTGTACATATGGAAGTAATTGCTAATCAATTAAAAATCAATAGTAGTTTGCTTTCCAACCTGCTTTTAGGCCTTGAAATTAAAGGTCAAATTCAGTTATTAGCTGGTAATTTATATAGTAAACGCTAAAAAAAGGATTTTGCCTAAATAATCCAAGGCCCTATCTTTGCCTATGGCAACAAGAAATACTACAAACAACTCCCGCATTTTTGGTCAAGGCTTAACTTTTGATGACGTATTGTTAATGCCCGCTTATTCAGAATTACTTCCTTCTGAAGTAAATATTCACTCACAGCTTACCAAGAACATACAATTACATGTTCCTATTTTATCTTCTGCAATGGATACCGTTACAGAAGCTCATTTAGCAATTGCCTTAGCGCGCGAAGGCGGCATTGGTATTTTACACAAAAACATGAGTATTGAAAGACAAGCTGAACAAGTTCGTAAAGTGAAGCGTAGTGAAAGTGGAATGATTGTAGATCCTATTACCCTGGAAGTAACTGCCACCATAGGGGATGCTTTAAAATTAATGAAGGAAAATAAAATTGGTGGTATTCCTATTATTGATAAGACCAATAAGTTAGTAGGTATTTTAACCAATCGTGATTTACGTTTTGAAACAGATCGTAAACGTAAAGTAAGCGAAGTAATGACTAAAGAAAACTTAGTCATTGCACCAGAAGGAACCGACTTAAGAAAAGCAGAAAAAATTCTTCGTCAATATAAAATTGAAAAATTACCAGTTGTAAATAAACAAGGAAAATTAATTGGTTTAATTACTTATCGCGATATTTTACAATTAAGTGCTTTCCCTAATGCAGTGAAAGATAAAATTGGTCGCTTATTAGTAGGTGCCGCACTTGGTATAACTAAAGATTTATTAGAGCGCGCAGCAGCTTTACAAAGTGTTGGCGTTGATATCGTTTCCTTAGATAGCGCACACGGTCATAGCAAAGGCGTTATTGAAGCACTAAAATTATTAAAGAAAACTTATAAGAACTTACCTGTCATTGCAGGTAATGTTGCCACTGCCCAAGGCGCACTAGCCATGGCCAATGCAGGTGCCGATGCTGTTAAAGTGGGTATAGGGCCTGGAAGTATTTGTACTACGCGTATTGTTGCCGGTGCAGGTGTACCGCAATTAACTGCTATCATGGAAGCTGCTAAAGCATTGAAAGGAAAAAACATTCCTATTATTGCTGATGGTGGTATTCGTTATACAGGTGATATGGTTAAAGCATTAGCCGCAGGTGCTAATTGTGTAATGATGGGAAGTGTTTTTGCAGGAACCGAAGAAAGTCCTGGTGAAACGATTATATACGAAGGACGTAAATTTAAAGGGTATCGTGGAATGGGAAGTATTGGCGCCATGAGTCAAGGAAGTGGCGACAGATATTTTCAAGAAAACGAATCTGATTCCAAAAAATATGTTCCAGAAGGAATCGAAGGTCGTGTTGCTTACAAAGGAAACTTACATGAAATTGTTTATCAATATGTAGGAGGACTTAAAGCTGGCATGGGGTATTGCGGGGCAAAAAATGTAAAAGATTTACAAAATGCCACATTTGTTCAAATTACCAATGCAGGTATGAGAGAAAGTCATACGCACGATGTAGAAGTTACTAGAGAAGCTCCTAACTATAGTAAGAAATAATTCACGTTTTATAATCCGGGCCTTGAAAAAATATATTTTTCTATTTTTACTATCTGCTATTTGCATTGTACAAGTGCAGGCGCAAGCTCTAGATACAAACGCTTTAAAGCCACGTATTCAATTTAGTATTATCACCTGCGCAGCAGGTTCAGATATTTATACCACTTGGGGGCATACTGCAGTCAGAGTAGTGGATAGCGTTAACAATACCGATATTGTTTTTAATTATGGTACTTTTAATTTTAACGAGCCTAATTTTATTGCCAAATTTGTAAAAGGAGATTTACTTTATTTTGTATCCGTTAATAACTATGCCGATTTCCTAACAGAATATCAATACGAGAAAAGAAATGTATACGAGCAAGTATTAAAGTTGAGTACTGCCGAAAAAATTAAATGGTATACAGCCCTTCAAGTGAATATGATTGGCGATAACCGCTTCTATTTATATAATTTTATTACCGACAATTGCACTACCAGAATTAAAGATGGCTTGTTTAAAAATAGTAATTTTCAACCCACTTCACTTTCTATTAAATCTTTCCGATCGGAAGTAGTTAGCGCCCCCTACCAGCAAGGCCTGCCTTGGATTGGACTAGGTATTGATTTATTATTAGGCGCTTATTCAGATCAAAAACCTAGCGATTATCAAGCTGCCTTTTTACCTTTTTTATTACACCAACAAGTAGCCACAACAGGACGTTTAGTAGCCAAAGAAAATGTGTTAAAATTCGCAACCGAAACAGCCACTACTGGCAATACACCATTTTTTATATTGCTGTTTATAGTAGTAGTATATGCATTCTTTTCAAGATGGAATAGTCTTACCACACAACGCTTAGCTAAAGTGATGGATGTAGTTTTATTATTATCATTTACATTGGGCGGTAGCTTGATGGTGTATATGAGTTTATTTTCAAAACATACCGCCTGCTATCAGAACTACAATTTAATGTGGATGCACCCTTTATATTTGATTGCCCTCGTTTTCTACTTTATTTCCAATAAAATAATTGGTCAGATTGGCTTGTTATTTTTAGCATCCATTATAAGCCTTATCCTTACTAGCTATTGGCTTCCTCAACATTTTTCAAAAGAAGTATGGGCATTAATAGCTACGGCACTTTTATTAAATTACCGTTTGGTGGAAAAAGGACGCTTAATTTCATTATTTAAGAAACAATAACTTATTTTAAAATAGATAGTATGTCAAAAATTATTTTAATCACTGGCGCTAGTTCAGGATTTGGTAAAGCAATTGCTGAAAAATTTGCAGCAGGTGGCTGGAACTTAATTATAACTGCACGCAGAAAAGAAAAATTGGAAGCTGTTGCGGCAGCTATTGAAAAAAAATATAGTGTAAAAACTTTGTCTTTAGTTTTTGATGTTCGAAACAAAGAAGCTGTTTTTCAACAGCTGGAGAACTTGCCATCTGAATGGCAAGCCATTAATTTATTGGTGAACAATGCAGGATTAGCTTTGGGAAGAGATTCATTTGAAAATGCAAATATGGATGATTGGGAAACAATGATTGATACCAATGTAAAGGGATTGCTATACACCACCAGAGCAGTACTGCCCTTTTTAATAAAACAACAGGGGCATATTATAAATATTGGTAGTACTGCAGGCAAAGAAGTATACAAAGACGGCAATGTTTACTGCGCTTCTAAACATGCAGTAGATGCTATCACTAAGGCACAAAGAATTGATTTATTACAATATAAAATAAAAGTAACTGCAATTCATCCTGGTGCAGTAGAGACAGAATTTTCTTTGGTACGCTTTAAAGGCGACGCTGCAAAAGCGGCTGCGGTATACGTTGGCTATGAATCTTTACAAGCAGAAGATATTGCAGATACCGCATGGTATGTTGCAAATGTTCCTAAACATGTTTGTATTAATGATATAGTAATGACATGTGTAGCACAAGCCAATTCAATTTACTTGCATAAAGACGCTTAATCAAGAAGTTTACACAAAACTGAATTCACTAAAAAGATTTACTTTAAAAAGATCTACTTATGGGAAGCGATTTTAAATGATCGACACCAGCAGTAAAATCTTTCCAAATTTCTTTTACAATATCCGCAGCTGGTTGTATGGAATCTATCATAGCAGTGACTTGTCCAATTTCTAATTCTCCATTTTCCATATCTCCTTCGAACATACCCTGTTTGGCTCGTCCTTTACCCAAACGCTCTGCCAACTGTTCCTTAGTCGCTCCTTGCTTTTCAAAGGATAAAATTTCATTGGCAAATTGATTTTTTAAAAAACGCACAGGCGCCAATGATTTTAATCCTAATTCAGTGGCCCCTTCTTTTGAAGCTATAATAGCATTTTTAAAATGTATATGCGCAGATGATTCTGTTGTGCAAACAAAACGAGATCCTATTTGAACTGCTTCTGCACCAAGTGCAAAAGCTGCTAACATTTGCGCTCCATTGGCAATACCACCTGCTGCAATAACAGGAATTTTTACTGCTTTGCACACCATAGGTATTAAAACCATAGTAGTTGTTTCTTCTCTTCCATTATGTCCACCCGCTTCAAAGCCTTCTGCTACCACTGCATCACAGCCAGCCGCTTCGGCCTTAAGTGCAAACTGCGCACTACTTACTACATGCACCACTACACAACCTGCAGCTTTTAAAGTACTTGTCCATTTTGTAGGATTACCTGCACTTGTAAAAACTATGGGTACTTTTTCTTCAATGATAATATTGATATGCGCTTGCAAATCGGGATACAACATGGGGAGGTTTACCGCGAAGGGTTTACTCGTAGCTTTTTTTGTTTTTTTAATATGCGTTCTTAATACTTCCGGGTACATACTACCCGCACCAATGATGCCTAAACCACCTGCATGACTAACTGCACTGGCTAATTCCCATCCACTTGCCCATACCATACCTGCTTGAATAATAGGCAAGTCAATTGCAAACAATTTCGTAATTCGATTTTCAAATTCCATGTCAGAATAAATAAACTTATATACGATTACCCAAAATCAATTTCTGTGTTATCGCCAATGTTTAAGGTACGGCTTAATCCTTTCACTGCCGCATCGCTTCCAATTAATGAATTATCTAAAACCACTTCGTCTAATGTAGTATACGAACCAATAATACTTTCTTTCACCACCGAACTTTTAATGGTAGTATTGTTGCCAATAGTCACATGCGGACCAATAATAGAATTTTCAATTACACAACCTTCCGCAATGCTTACAGGTGCTATAATAATACTATTGGGATAGTCTTCAGGCTTAACCGCTAATCCTCCGGTTTTATTAAGCAGTACCGCATTGGCTTCTAATAAATTTTCTTTCTTACCGCAATCATACCAATGTTTTACTTTAAAACCTTTAAACTGCACCCCTTTTTTAATCATACAATCAATGGCATCGGTTAAATTGTATTCGCCATTTGATTTTATGTTATCGGTAAAAAGTTGCTGGAAACATTCAAATAAAATTTTCGACTCTTTTATTTTATATAAACCTACTAATGCATTATTACTTTTTGGTATAGCTGGTTTTTCAACAGCATGTTCAATGAAGTTTTCTTCATTCATTTCTACCACACCAAATTGACGAGGGTCATCTACTTTTTTGATACCTAACATACTATAGGGACTCTCCAATATTTCTTTAATTTCAAATTCACATATGGTATCCCCCAAAGAAATAAATACTTCGTCATTTCCAACAATAGCTTTTGCCAATTCAATTGCATGTGCTGTACCCTGACGATCATTTTGGTACACAAAATGTGTTGTTAAATTTGGATACGTTGTTTGTACATAGTCCTGAATTTTTTCTCCCAAATACCCAACAATAAAAATAAATTCCGTAACACCCACTTCTTTAAATTGATCAACAATAAAACTAAGTATGGTTTTACCTGCAATAGGTATGAGCGCCTTGGGCTGCGTATAAGTATGAGGGCGGAGTTTTGCGCCTGCTCCAGCAACGGGAATAATAGCCTTCATTGTTTACTTTTTAGGGGGTGATAAAAGTAGCAAATAACTGTTAGTAATAGTACAAATTAGAGCCCGATTTAGGCAAATTAGACTAAACCAGTTGAAAATGTGGATATTAGGTCGTCAACTGTTGAAAGTTGGGCTTTGACTAGGCTTATTAATGAATTATTTTTGCAAAAACAGTATACTAAAAATTTCAAGCCATGCAAAGAGATACCCTTGTATTTGACATCATCCGCCAAGAATTAGAACGCCAAAGAAGAGGCATTGAATTAATTGCTTCTGAAAATTTTACCAGCTTACAAGTGATGCAAGCAATGGGTGGCGTGATGACCAATAAATATGCCGAAGGGTATCCAGGTCGTCGTTATTATGGTGGATGTGAAATTGTAGATAAAACAGAAACTTTAGCCATTGATCGTTTAAAGGAAGTTTTTGGAATTGAATATGCGAATGTGCAACCACATAGTGGTGCGCAAGCAAACGCAGCAGTTATGTTAGCTATTTTACAACCTGGTGATGCTATCTTAGGTTTAGACCTAAGTATGGGTGGTCACTTAACGCATGGTAGTGCTGTAAATTTTTCTGGTAAAACTTATACTCCACATTTTTATGGCGTGGTAAAAGAAACTGGATTGATTGACTACGATATGTTGGAAAGTCAAGCAAGAGCGCATAAGCCTAAATTAATTATTTGTGGAGCGAGTGCTTACAGCCGTGATATAGACTATGCTAGAATTAGAAAAGTTGCTGACGAAGTAGGCGCTTTTGTTTTAGCAGATATTGCTCACCCAGCAGGTTTAATTGCGAAAGGATTATTAAGTTCTCCATTTAATCATTGTCATTTTGTTACTTCTACTACACATAAAACTTTACGAGGCCCACGTGGTGGCGTGATTATGATGGCGAAGGATGGTGAAAATACTTTAGGATTAAAAGATGTAAAAGGCAATTTAAGATTGTGGTCCAATGTAATTGATATGGCAGTTTTTCCAGGAACACAAGGTGGCCCATTAGAACACGTGATTGCTGCTAAAGCCATAGCTTTTGGAGAAATATTGTCTGATGAATTTATGGTGTATCAAAAGCAAGTACAAACAAATGCGAAAGCCATGGCAGCAGCCTTTGTTGCAAAAGGATATGAAATTATAAGTGGTGGAACAGACAACCATCTAATGTTGATTGATTTACGTAATAAAAATATTAGTGGTAAAAAGGCAGAGCAGGTTTTAGGACATGCCGATATTACTGCAAATAAAAATATGGTGCCTTACGACGATAAATCGGCTTTTGTTACTTCTGGAATTCGTTTTGGTGTGGCTGCTATTACTACGCGTGGTATGACTGAAACTCATATTCCTTTTGTAGTGGAAGCTATAGACAAAGTGTTAATGAACGCAGACAACGAAACTATTTTAGCCGATACTAAGAAAGAGGTGAATAAGTTTATGGAACAATTTGTATTGTATCCCGAGCTTGGATAAATTATTAACTGAATAAAGCATGAGTTTAATCAGTTAATAAAACTGAATAGCGCTCAAATAAAAAAACCTCCCTTTATCTGGAGGTTTTTTTATTTTAAATAGTTTAACTTTATACCATGATACAAAGAATTCAAACCATTTGGCTTTTATTAGCTAGCGCAGCAGCATTTTCTGCATTGCGTTTTCCTTTTTATTATACCCCAACACCTTTAGCTTTAGAAATAAATGGTAGTGCCCAATATAGTACGCTTATCTCCTTGGCTTTTAGTGCTTGTTTATCGTTTATCACCATCTTTTTATATGGCAATCGAATGTTGCAATTAAAAGTAGTGCTTGTTAATTTTTTATTGTCTGTACTCATTGGCTATTTCATTTATAAAGTAGTTATAGCCAATCCAGGCGGTGGCTTTACCTTGCCCTCTCTCGCTTTATTTATATTGCCCATTTTACAAATAATGGCCGTTGTCAATATTTATAAAGACGAAATGAAAGTCAAAAGCGCAGATAGATTAAGATAGGGTAAACTAATTTTACTAGGCAGCTTCTAATTCCTTCTCAATAGCTTTTTGAACCAATTGATTTAAACTAATACCTTTCATTGTAGCAAGCATTGCAGCCTTTCTATGTATATCTGGCTTTACGCGAACATTAAAAGATCCTTTGAAACTTTTTAAACAAGGCTTATTTGTTTGTTCGCAAATTTCTACATAATCTTCTACGGCTTCCTTAAACATTTTTTTTAATTCCGAAACCGAAGAACCTTCAAACATTATTAAATCATCTATCCCTTCTATTTTGCCAAATAAAATATTGTCTTCGTCGCTAAAGACAACTGATGCGTAAAATCCTTTATATTTTAATGTATTATTCATATAATTTGTTTTAAAGTAAGATCAACTATTATGTTCTTCAAATAAACTCTATTGATAATTTTACCTGGGTTAGGTTTATGTATTAAAATATGTTTATTAAAATTTACATGAACAAAAGCAACTCTTGATCCAGACGTTTTGCCTTTATTTTCAACTTCAAAGCCCATATTTTGTAATAATGTACTCAACTCGTCAAATGTAAAATCCTTAGGTATACTTAAGAATCTTACTAGTAGTTTATCTTTCTTTGTCATACAAAATTGCAACTATTTTTTAGTTACAACAAAAATAATACAAGAAATGTAAGCTAGCAAAATATACTTTACCTAACTATTTGATTTTTAATAAGTTACATAGAAATTAATCTAAATACTTCCCTGTTTGAGAGGCTTTACACTTGGCCAAACCCTTGGGTACACCGGCATAAACCACAGTGCCACCACCATCGCCTGCCTCGGGGCCCATGTCTATTACCCAGTCGGCTACCTTTATAATATCAGTATTATGCTCTACGACTATTAATGAATGTCCTTGCTCTATTAATGCATTAAAAGCTTTTAATAATTTATGGATATCGTGAAAATGTAATCCGGTAGTGGGCTCGTCAAAGATGAATAACATTTTATTACTTGCTTTGCCCTTGCCTAAAAAGCTAGCTAGCTTTACTCTTTGCGCTTCGCCTCCACTTAAGGTGCTACTACTTTGTCCCAACTTTACATACCCCAAACCCACTTCTTGTAATGGACTTATCGCAAATACGATGTTTTTTTCTTCACTAAAAAATGAAATGGCTTCATCCACACTCATCTCCAATACTTCATAAATATTTTTTCCCTTATACTGTACTTCTAATACCGTTTCTTTAAATCTTTTCCCAACACAATCCTCGCAGGTTAAATGCACATCGGCTAAAAATTGCATCTCTACCAATTGCTCTCCTTCTCCTTTACAAGTATCACACCTTCCTCCATCTACATTAAAAGAAAAATGCTTGGGCAAGAAGCCTCTAATTTTAGACAGCGCTTGTTTGGAATATAAATCTCTGATGGCATCGTAGGCTTTTATATATGTCACTGGATTACTACGCGATGATTTTCCAATGGGATTTTGATCTACCATTTCTATTTGATCTATCAAATGCAAATCGCCACTTAAAGCATTATAACCTCCTACCATTTCTGTAGGTAATTCTTTTGCTTTTAACAATGCATTATACAACACTTGTTTTACCAAAGTTGTTTTTCCACTTCCACTTACACCACTCACTACACATAAACTATGCAAAGGAAATTGTACATCAATACTTTTTAAATTATGCAAATAAGCCCCTTCTATTTTTATAAAGTGTTTTGAAATTCTTGTTTTTGCTGGAATAGGAATAGACAATGTGCCTCCTAAATACTTCCCCGTTAAACTTTCTTTATCTTTTATCAATGCTACTGCATTGCCTACTGCTACTACTTCTCCGCCCTGGTGCGCTGCTAGTGGCCCCATGTCGATTATATGATCCGCATGTCGCATAATTTGCTCATCGTGTTCCACCACCACCACGGTATTGCCTAAATCTCTTAAATTTTGTAATACTTTAATAAGTCGTTCTGTATCTCTAGAATGCAATCCAATACTTGGCTCATCTAAAATATACAAAGAATTGGTTAAATTGCTTCCCAAACATCTTGTTAATTGTATTCTCTGACTTTCGCCTCCACTTAAACTATTTGCCAAACGAGATAATGTTAAATAGCCCAATCCTACATCCATTAAAGTTTGTATGCGCTGTTCTAATTCAATTAATAATCTTTTTGCTACTTGTGCATCATGTGCAGTTAATTTTAGCGCAGCAAACCAAACTTGTAAATCCTTTACGGGCATCGCACATAATTCTCCAATATGTTTGCCTGCAATTTTTACATACAAAGCTTCCTTACGCACACGATATCCTTCACAATCGGGACAATTGGTTCTGCCACGATACCGACTTAACATTACCCTGAATTGTACTTTATACAAATGTGCTTTTACATCTTCAAAAAAAGCATCTATTCCCAATGCCTTGCCTAAGCCCTTCCACAATTGAGTTACTTGTGTCTTTGTTAATTTATTGATGGGTTGATGTATCGGGAATCCAGCTTTGCCTGCTTCTTTTACAAACTGATCTTTCCACCAAACTAATTTCTCTCCTTTCCATGGCGCTACCCCGCCATCATAGACCGATAAGTTGGTATTAGGTATCACTAAATTTTCATCAATGCCCAAAACCTGACTATACCCTTCACAGGTTGGACAAGCACCGTAAGGATTATTGAAAGAAAATAAATTAGGACTTGGTTCGTCAAATTCTATTCCATCTAAAGTAAACTTATTATTAAAAGTTTTTAAAATAGTATCATTTTGTTCCACCCATAACATCCCCTCCCCTTCATAAAAAGCCGTTCCTATGGAATCACTTATTCGGTGAATATCATCTTCATCAAATTGTTTAACCACCAATCGATCAATTAACACATATACATCATGGGCCTTAATGGTTTTAGTAATTTCCGCCTTGGTCATGGCTAATGCATCTTCTATTCTAAGAATAGTGGATGTCGTCGCTGACTTAGCCGTTGCAGTAGCAGCTCTTAAATATATCCTAGCAAACCCTTTTTGTAATAAAATATTTAGCTCCTCTTGTATATCTCTTTTGGCTTGCTGTTTAAAGGGGACAATGATAACCATTTTGTCTCCCGCCTTCCCTTTTTGAATAAAGTCCAATACATCCTGAACGTCCTGCTTTTTTACTTCCTGTCCGCTAATGGGTGAGATGGTTTTTCCCACTCTGGCATATAGCACCCTTAAATAATCATATATTTCGGTCATGCTGCCCACCGTACTTCTTGGGGTTCGCGTTACTACTTTTTGCTCAATGGCAATGGCTGGACACAAACCCTTTATATAATCTACATCGGGTTTACCCATGCGAGACATAAACTGTCTGGCATAAGAAGATAAACTTTCTGCATAGCGCCGCTGCCCCTCGGCAAATAAGGTATCAATGGTTAAGGATGATTTACCACTTCCAGAAACCCCGGTGACCACTATAAATTGATTGCGCGGAAATGAAACAGTTACATTTTTTAAATTATGCACCCTTGCACCCACTATTTGAATGTCATTATTTTCTACCCCTGCTTTTTGTATTTTTTTACTTCCAGCCATATAGCAAAATAACAAATTCCCTGCCATTTAGTTGTAGGAATTTGTACCCGCTATTATTACTGAGAATGTGGATAGCTTTTAACTATT
>CAINWZ010000103.1 GCA_903854725.1 uncultured Bacteroidota bacterium | reverse complement strand
GCTCAAATAGTAAGCTATGAATTGTCTGCAGGCTTTGCAGTATTAACCATTGTAGTACTTACAGGAAGTTTACAACTTTCAGAAATTGTTAATGCACAACAAAATGGATGGTGGATTTTTAAAGGACATATTCCAGCTGTTATTGCATTTGTATTGTACATTATTGCAGTTACGGCCGAAACCAATCGTGCCCCTTTTGACTTGGCCGAAGCAGAGTCGGAATTAACCGCTGGTTTCCACACCGAATATTCTGGAATGCGTTTTGCGTTATTCTTTTTAGCAGAGTACATCAACATCTTTATTGTATGTGCTATTGGCGCTACTTTGTTTTTTGGCGGATGGATGCCATTACATATTGGCAACTGGGAAGCTTTTAATCATATCATGGATTATATCCCTTCTTCAGTTTGGTTTATGGGAAAAACTTTCTTCCTTATCTTTTTAATCATGTGGTTTAGATGGACTTTCCCAAGATTACGTGTGGATCAATTATTAAATTTAGAATGGAAATATTTATTACCGATAAGTTTGTTTAACCTTTTATTGGTAGCAGTAATTGCTATACTAGGTTGGCATTTTTAATATTAAATGAATTAGAAACATGTTTTTGAAAGAGTATATATCAGAGGTGGTCAATGGCGTAAGTTCTTTATTAAAAGGAATGCGTAAAACAGGCTATTACTTTGCACATCCCAAAGAAATTATTACAGAGCAATATCCCGATAATCGTGCGACTTTATTAATGTCGGAAAGATTCAAGGGAGAAGTAGTCATGCCGCATGACGAAAACAATGAACACGCTTGCACAGGTTGCACTGCCTGTGAATTGGCTTGTCCTAATGGCACCATTAAAGTAGTTACGAAATTTGAAGTGTCCCCAGAAGGAAAAAAGAAAAAAGCAATTGACGCTTTAGTATATCGATTAGAATTATGCACCATGTGCAACTTATGTGTAGTGGCTTGTCCTAGTGATGCCATTAAGATGGCGCCTAATTTCGAGCACAGCGTATTTGATAGAACTAAATTAACCAAGGTATTAAATCAAACAGGATCTAAAATAAGGGAGGGAATAGAATAATGAATACATCAGTCATCATCTTTTACGCAATTGCTACACTTATATTAGGTGCAGCATTACTAGCCGTAACCACACTCAAAATATTTCGTTCAGCCATTTGGTTATTATTTTCTTTAGTAGGCATTGCCGCACTTTACTTTTGGATGCAAGTAGAATTTATTGCAGCCATTCAAATAGTGGTATATGTGGGCGGTATTGTGGTGTTAATTATCTTCTCCATTTTCTTAACCCAACAATCAGGAAAGGAAATGGCCAAGCCTGCCACCAGTAAAATTATATTTTCCGCATTGGCTGCTTTATTGGGAACTGCTTTTACATTTAATTTAATCAATCATTACGGATTCAATACCACATCTTCGGAACCCTTTAATACTAATGTGAGTGAAATAGGTACTCAAATGCTTAGCACTACATCACATGGTTTTATTTTACCTTTTGAGGTAGTGAGTATGTTGTTATTGGCGGCTATGGTAGGTTGTATTGTTATAGCCATGAAGCCAACAGCTGCGAATATTGTTCACCTAAATAACAAGGAGGATTAATACCATGAACGAAATACCCTTAACCCATATTCTTTTTGTAAGCACGGCCTTGTTTTTCATAGGTATGTATGGATTGTTTACCAGAAGAAATATTATAACCATGCTCATGTCCATTGAGCTCATGTTAAATAGCGTGAATATTAATTTTGTTGCTTTTAATAAATATTTATTTCCCGATAAATTAGACGGATTATTTTTCTCTTTATTTATCATCACTATTGCTGCAGCCGAAGCAGCCGTGGCCATTGCCATTATTATTAATTTATATCGCAGTCATCAATCCATTGATGTAGACGATGCAACAGAAATGAAATTTTAATTATTATGTCAAACTACTTATATATACTTTGGATTCCTTTATTGCCTCTTGCCACTTTTGTGGTACTAGGTTTATTCGGCCGCAAATACTTTGCTAAAACCGCAGGAATAATAGGAACCGCTTCTTTATTAACTTCTACCTTACTTTCTTTTGTTGCCGCGAAGCAATACTTTTTCGTGGATGGTAAAGTAAACGGGGTGTACCAAAAAATTATTGCTTTAAAATATACTTGGTTACAGTTTAGCCCGAATGTCTCTATAGATATGGGTGTGATTGTAGATCCTATTTCTGTCATGATGCTCATTGTGGTTACTTCTGTTTCCCTAATGGTGCATGTATTTAGTTTAGGCTATATGAAAGGAGAAGAGCGCTTTGCTACTTATTATGCGTTCCTGTCTTTATTTACTTTCTCTATGTTGGGCCTTATTTTATCGGTGAATATATTCCAAGTATATATGTTCTGGGAGCTAGTGGGGGTATCTAGTTTCTTATTAATTGGTTACTACTTTAACAAACCCTCTGCAGTAGCCGCTTCTAAAAAAGCATTCATTGTAACGCGCTTTGCCGATTTAGGTTTCTTAATTGGAATTTTAATCATTGGCTTTTACGGAGGCACTTTAGACATTGGATTATTAATAGAAAAATTCACATCAGTTCAATCACCTGAGTTTATAAGTATTACCACCGCTAGTTTCTTAGGTGCAAGTATGCTAACCTGGGGATTGGTATTAATATTTATGGGTGGTGCAGGAAAATCGGCTATGTTCCCCTTGCATATTTGGTTACCTGATGCAATGGAAGGTCCTACTCCAGTATCAGCATTGATACACGCAGCAACGATGGTGGTAGCGGGTGTTTATTTAGTAGCTAGATTATTCCCCGTGTTTTCTATGGACGAAGCCGCACTAACTATTGTAACTTATGTAGGTGCTTTTTCAGCCTTATTAGCTGCAGTGATTGCCTGTACACAAACGGATATTAAACGTGTACTAGCCTACTCTACTATGTCGCAAATTGGCTACATGATGTTTGCATTAGGTATTTCCAAAAATGGTGGAGAAAGTGGGTTAGGTTTTATGGCTTCTATGTTTCATTTATTTACCCACGCTTTCTTTAAGAGTTTATTATTCTTAGGCGCGGGCGCGGTAATTCATATGGTGCATAGTAATGAAATGAAAGACATGGGTGGCTTAAGAAAATTAATGCCTATTACCCATGCTGCATTTTTAATTGCTTGTTTGGCCATTGCAGGTATCCCTCCTTTCGCAGGATTTTTTAGTAAGGAAGAAATTTTAACCGCCGCATTCCATGAGAATAAATTAATTTATGGTGTGGCTTTATTTACAGCTGC
>CAINWZ010000102.1 GCA_903854725.1 uncultured Bacteroidota bacterium | reverse complement strand
GGTGTATTAGTAGACAATTGTGGTGGGGGCATCGCATACCAGCATGGTATGACGAAGAAGGTAATTTTTATGTAGCTCACAATGAAGCGGAAGTTAATGCCAATCACCCTGAAACCAAAGGAAAAAAATTAACACAGGACGTCGATTGTTTAGATACTTGGTTTAGTAGTTGGTTATGGCCATTTGAAGTTTTTAAAGGATTGTCTAACCCTAATAATGCCGAAGTAAATTATTATTATCCTACCAGTACTTTAGTAACTGCGCCAGAAATTATTTTCTTTTGGGTGGCTAGAATGATTATGGCAGGTGAAGAATACATGGGAAAAATTCCTTTCAAAGATGTTTACTTCACAGGCATCGTTCGTGATAAGCAAGGACGTAAAATGAGTAAGAGCTTAGGCAATTCTCCCGACTTATTGGGATTGATAGATCAATACGGAGCTGATGCGGTACGTTTTGGCATTATGATTGCCTCTCCTGCAGGAAATGATTTACTTTTTGATGAATCGACTTTAGAACAAGGAAGAAATTTCAATAATAAATTATGGAATGCAACTAAATTATTGAAGATGTGGGAAGCACGTCAAAATAAGGAGGGTGCTATTCCTGAAGATGCACAGTTTGCAATGGATTGGTTTCAAGCAAAATTAACGACCACTCAAAACGAAGTAGATGAAATGCTAAAAACCTTTCGTTTAAGCGAAGCCTTAAAAACTATTTACGGTTTAATATGGGATGATTTTTGTAGTTGGTATTTAGAATGGATCAAGCCAGGTTTTGAACAACCCATGCATCAAGGGGTATATGAAAACACAGTAGCATTTTATGACGCCCTATTGCAATTGCTACATCCTTTCATGCCATTTATCACAGAAGAAATTCACCATACTTTAAAAGCACAGACCGAAGATTTATGTGTTAAATTGTATACACCAACATCTAAAGTGGACGATGCGGTATTAAATGCAGGGGCATTACTACAAAATGTAATTTCTACTTTACGTGATGCACGTAATAAAAATCAGATCAAGCCAAAGGACGCTATTGAATTACATATTCAAACCTCTAATAACGCACCTTATCAAACCATACAAAATATTTTAGCAAAGCAAGTAAATGCTGCTACTATACAGTATACTTCAAGTGCTATTGGAGCTTCTATAGTCGTGGCTTTAGAAAAAGATAAGTTTTACATTGTCGCCAATCAAGCCATTGATACGGCAAGTTTAAAAGAAAATTTATTAAAGGACCTAGCACATCAGCAAGGATTTTTAATAAGTGTGGGCAAAAAATTAGACAATGAAAAATTTGTTCAAAATGCGAAACCAGAAGTGTTAGCCATTGAACAAAAAAAGAAAGCAGATGCTTTGGCTAGAATTCAAACCATTGAAGAAAGTTTAGCGCAATTAGGATAGTATGAGTGAAATTATCATTACCCGTGCAGCATTAGCTGATCGAGATTTTATAAGATCTGTTTCTGAGCGCACTTGGCCCAGCACTTATGGTCATATCATATCTCAAGCACAAATCGATTTCATGATGAATTGGATGTACAGTGATGAGTCCTTAGCCACTCAAATGAATACCGGCTGTGAATTTTATATTGCAAGTATCAAAAAAGAAGATGGTAAATTAGATGCTGTAGGATTTTGTTCTGTTAGTCCAGAAGAGGGCGCGCACAAACTTAATAAACTATACGTACTTCCCCCCGCACAAGGAACAGGCGCAGGTAAAGCCTTATTAAACAAATCGATTAAGGTAGCTAAAGCTGCAGGATCTACCTCTTTGTTTTTACAAGTCAACAAGCTTAATACAGCTTACACATTTTACTTAAAAAAAGGCTTCATCAAAGAAAGTGAATTTAAATTCGATATCGGCAATGGCTTTTTTATGGACGACTACGTCATGCGATTACATTTCTAAATCTTAGAAATAATCACCCCTTCTAAACTTATTTGGCGATCGCTTGGATTGATTAAAATATCAATCTTGTTCTTATATTTTTTATTCATCAAATCGTGAATAAACCAAATGCCATTAAATATTCCTGCATTGGTTAATTTTACTTTATCACCGAAAGAAAATAATTCTTTTAAGTCTCTGCTAATAGCAATCACTCTGTGTTTTTTAGGATTCAAGCTATCTAATTTAAACCCACTAGCTGTTATGAGTGGCGTACTATCTGTTTCGGCAGTATCTGTTTTATAAGTTGTTAAAGAAACTTTTTTCATTGATTTCAGTTCGAAAGGGTATTGCAAAGCAATGTCTCTTGCCTTATCCCCTGGTCTTAGCATAAAAAAAGCCCCCACAACAATTATGTATATGGCTATCCCAAGTCCAACGTACTTATTATATTTCATAATGAGCCTTTGATAGGTTTGTGATAATTATACTATTAAATGGGTTTGTTTGACTACGCCCATTATAAAAACGCTTTGTACCTGGCTTATATTGTCAGCCTGGCTTAATTTGTTGACATGGAAATTGTAATAACTGTTCATATCCTCGGTCACAATCTTTAACATAAAGTCAAATTCACCCGAAATACTATAGCATTCCACCACATCGGGTAACTCATTAATGAGCTTAATAAACTGCCCTCCCGATTGCTTACTGTGTTGATTCAGAGAGACATAGCAAATAACCATCAATCCCTTTTTCACTTTTGTTCCATCTATCAAAGTGGCATATTGCTTAATCACCCCTGTAGCTTCCAGCCTTTTTATACGCTCATGTACTGGCGTGGTACTCAAATGAATTTGGTCGGCAATTTCTTTTACTGTGATCCTGGCATTGTCTTGCAACAGGCGCAAAATGGCTAAATCCTTCTCGTCTAAAGAAAGGGATTGTTGCGTGATAGCCGAATCTACTAATGGAGTACTATTTTTCATCAAATATTAGAATAAACATTATCTATTTATACACAAAATAGCCGTTTCTACTAAAAATACCAAATATTTTATTATTTTATCCTATTTACTACCTTTGCCACCTAAACAAAATAAACATGTCTAACCTAGAAAACATCGATTTTAGCCTACCTTATAAAGTAGCCGATATCACATTAGCAGATTGGGGTCGTAAAGAAATTCGTTTGGCCGAGGCCGAAATGCCAGGTTTAATGAGCATTCGTAGCGAATATGGTCCTAGCCAACCCTTAAAAGGAGCTCGTATTGCGGGTTGCTTACACATGACCATTCAAACTGCTGTATTAATTGAAACATTAACTGCATTAGGAGCGGAAGTAAAATGGAGCTCTTGTAATATATTCTCAACACAAGATCAAGCCGCTGCTGCCATCGCTGCAACTGGCGTGGGTGTTTTTGCTTGGAAAGGTCAATCTATTGAAGAAGGTGACTGGTGTATTGAGCAAACTTTATTCTTTGGTGGTGCAGACCGTCCTTTGAATATGATTTTAGATGATGGTGGTGATTTAACCAATATGGTATTAGATAAATACCCTCAGTTTGTTGCAGGTATTAAAGGATTGAGTGAAGAAACAACAACTGGTGTTCACCGTTTATATGAGCGTATGGCTAAAGGTACTTTACCAATGCCTGCGATTAACGTAAACGATTCAGTTACAAAATCTAAGTTTGATAATAAATATGGTTGTCAAGAATCATTGGTAGATGCGATTCGTCGTGCGACTGATGTAATGATGGCTGGTAAGGTGGCAGTAGTAGGTTCTTACGGTGACGTAGGAAAAGGATCTGCTGCATCCCTTCGTGGTGCTGGTTGTCGTGTAATGGTAACTGAGATTGATCCTATCTGTGCTTTGCAAGCTGCTATGGATGGATTTGAAGTTAGAAAAATGATTGACGCAGTAAAAGAAGCAGACATTATTGTTACTGCTTCTGGTTGTCGTGATTTGATCAACGAAAAACATTTTAGATCAATGAAAGACAAAGCGATTGTTTGTAATATTGGTCACTTTGATATTGAAATTGATATGGCATGGTTAAATAAAAACTATGGTCATACAAAAG
>CAINWZ010000101.1 GCA_903854725.1 uncultured Bacteroidota bacterium | reverse complement strand
CTTTGTAGAGCGTACGGGATTCGAACCCGTATTACCTCCGTGAAAGGGAGGTGACCTAACCCTTAGTCGAACGCTCCAGGTTCACTATGTTATTAGGGTCGCAAAAATAGGTCGCAAACGCTTTACTGCCAAAAGATTTTTCGTTTTTTAGTGAATATCAATGCCATAGCGGGATTTTGAATTTGGCCTATTGAATGTTGATTATTGCTTAAAGGATCCACAAATACGACCAGTTGTTTGTATAAAACCTTGATTTTGTTGATTTATTCTTAGTTATTTAGGGCTTATTTTTTAAAAAGATGGTACCTTTGCATCTCCTATTGAAAAATAAAAATTAATACAATGAGTTCAGTTAAAGTTGCAATCAATGGTTTTGGCCGTATCGGTCGTTTGGTTTTCCGCCAAATTTACAACATGGAAGGTATTGAGGTAGTGGCTATCAATGACCTTACTTCGCCTGCAGTGTTGGCACATTTATTAAAGTATGATAGTGCACAAGGTCGTTTTGAGGCAGAAGTTAAATCAACTGAAGATGCTGTTGTCGTTAACGGACATGCCGTAAAAATATATGCTCAACGTGATCCTTCTCAAATACCTTGGGGAGCACACAATGTAGATGTTGTAATCGAATCAACTGGATTTTTTACAGATAAAGAAAAAGCAGAATTGCATATTAAAGCAGGTGCAAAGAGAGTTGTTATTTCTGCTCCAGCAACAGGCGATATGAAAACAGTGGTATTTAATACCAACCACGAAATTTTAGATGGTACTGAAACAGTTATTTCTGGTGCATCATGTACTACGAACTGTTTAGCACCAATGGCTAAAGTTTTAGAAGATAAATTCGGAATTGTTACAGGCTTAATGTTAACAGTTCATGCTTATACAAACGATCAAAACACTTTAGACGGACCTCATCCAAAAGGTGATTTACGTCGTGCACGTGCAGCAGCTGGAAATATTGTTCCTAACAGTACTGGTGCTGCAAAAGCAATTGGTTTAGTATTGCCTTCATTGAAAGGTAAATTAGATGGATCTGCTCAACGTGTTCCAACTATCACTGGTTCTTTAACAGAATTAACTACCATCTTATCTAAGAAAGTAACTGCAGAAGAAGTAAACGCAGCAATGAAAGCAGCGGCCAACGAATCTTTCGGTTATACCGAAGATGAAATTGTTAGCTCTGATGTTATTGGAATTTCTTATGGTTCATTGTTTGACGCAACGCAAACAAAAGTAATGACTCAAGGTGATGTGCAAATGGTTAAAACAGTTAGCTGGTATGATAATGAAATGAGCTATGTAAGCCAATTAGTGCGTACTGTAAAGTATTTCGCAAGTAAAATAAAATAAGATTTTATAAAATGAATGCCTTCCCTCGGGAGGGCATTTTTAATTAGTATATAAAAAGAAATAAATATAAAATATGAGTTCATTTAAAGATTTTTCTTTTGCTGGCAAGAAGGCATTAATTCGTGTCGATTTTAATGTGCCTTTAAACGATGCTTTTGAAATTACCGATGACAATCGTATGCGTGCTACCATACCCACTATTTCTAAAATTTTAAAAGATGGAGGTAGCGTTATTTTAATGAGTCATTTAGGTCGTCCAAAAGATGGTCCTACGGAAAAATATTCTTTACAACATATTGTAAAACATTTATCTAAATTATTAGGCGGCGCAAATGTTCAATTCGCCAATGACTGTATAGGAAAGGAAGCAGTGGACAAAGCAGCAGCTTTGAAAGCGGGTGAAGTTTTATTGTTAGAGAACTTACGTTTTTATAAAGAAGAAGAAAAAGGAGACCTAGCATTTGCAGAAAAATTATCAAAGCTTGGCGATGTATATGTGAATGACGCTTTTGGAACAGCGCATCGCGCACACGCTTCAACAGCAATCATTGCACAATTCTTCTCTGCGGCAAACAGAACTTTTGGATTAGTGATGGAAGGGGAAGTAATGAGTGCAGAAAAGGTAATGCACGCTGCACAAAAACCTTTTACGGCTATTATTGGTGGTGCAAAAGTTTCTGATAAAATTCTGATTATTGAAAACTTATTAGATCGCGCTACTGATATTATTATTGGTGGCGGAATGGCATATACCTTTTTTAAAGCACAAGGCGGTAAAATTGGAAAATCCATTCATGAAGATGACCGTATGCCACTAGCTTTAGAAATTTTAGCAAAAGCAAAAACAAAGGGAGTAAATATTCACTTACCAGTGGACAATGTAATTGCCGATGATTTTAGTAATACAGCTAATACACAAACCTGTGCAAGTGGTGAAATACCTGATGGCTGGGAAGGGCTAGATGTAGGTGAAAAATCGCGCGAACTTTTTGCTAAAGTAATTTTAGCAAGTAAAACTATATTATGGAATGGGCCGATGGGTGTTTTTGAAATGGAAAACTTCCAAGCTGGCACAAAGGCGATTGCAGTGGCAGTGGCGGAAGCAACTCAACATGGAGCATTCAGTTTGGTTGGTGGTGGCGACAGTGTGTCAGCCGTAAACCAGTTCGGCTTCAATGATAAGGTAAGCTATGTAAGTACAGGCGGCGGAGCCATGTTGGAATATTTTGAAGGTAAAACACTGCCAGGAATTGCTGCTATAAAAGGCTAAAAGGCTATTTAGCTGCAAAAACAACGTCTAAAAGACTGCTTTATACTTAAGAACTTGTTAATTTTTTACCCTCCGCCTAGCTGGGGGTAATTTTTTGTCATGTAATTCCGTCATAGGCAAAGTTTGGCATCTGCTTTGCATTACCTTTATAAACAAATACAAAACTATGTTACGCAAAAATTTAGGTTTATTCATTTTTTTAGGAGTTATTGTTATCTTATTTGGAATGGGATGCAATGGTTATAATGGATTAGTAAACCAAGACGAGAATGTAAACCAATCATGGAACAATGTTCAAAGTGACTATCAACGTAGAGCCGACTTAATTCCAAATTTAGTAGCCTCTGTAAAAGGAGAAGCTAATTTTGAAAAAACTACTTTAGAAAATGTAATTGCTGCTCGTGCAAGTGCTACTCAAATGAAAGTAGATGCTAAGGATTTAACACCAGAAAAATTACAACAATTCCAAGCGAATCAAGGACAGTTGTCTCAAGCTTTGGGTCGTTTAATGGTAGTTTCTGAAAACTATCCTAATCTTAAAGCCAATGAAGCCTTCCGTGGTTTACAAGCGCAATTAGAAGGAACTGAAAATAGAATTAAAGTTTCAAGAAACGATTTTAATGCTGCTGTTGCAGACTACAATAAAAAAGCAAGATCATTCCCTGTTAATCTTTTAGCTGGAATGTTTGGATTCAAAACTAAGGAAGGATTTAAAGCAGATGAAGGCGCATCAAAAGCACCAGAAGTTAAATTTTAACGCATCTCTTTAATAAAAAATATGTGGAATCCCTTTTCGCTTTTTAAAACTAATACAGATAAATTATTGAGTACCTCGGACAAGCAAATGCTTGTCCAGGCTATTCAAGCTGCTGAAAAAACTACTAGCGGTGAAATTCGTTTGTATGTAGAAGGCAGCGTAAAAAAGGGTGATGCACTCTCTACTGCAAGAGATATCTTTTTTAAACATAAAATGAATCTTACCAAGGAACGCAATGGCGTATTGGTTTATGTGGCAGTGGAAGATAAAAAATTAGCTATCTATGCCGACCAGGGTATTTATGATAAAGTAGGAATTGAATTTTGGTATAGTCAAGTACAAGAAATGACTGCGCATTTTAAGAATGCAAATTATGTAGAAGGAATGTCTCAAGTAATTGGTGAAATAGGGAAAGCGCTCACTGATCATTTTCCATATGATCGCGTTACAGATACAAATGAATTATCGGACGAAATCATGATGGGTAAATAATCAATTAAGCAAGAAGATACCATGAAATTAACAAAGCTATTTATTGTTTTTATTGTTGCCTTATTTTCTTTGACAACTGTTCATGCACAAAATGTGATTGCTAAGCCTAATCCACCTGTGTTGGTTACAGACATGGCGGGTGTATTAAGTCCTGAGCAGAAACAAGCTTTAGAAAATAAATTAGTAGCCATTGACGATTCTAGTTCGAATCAAATTGTGGTTGTTATACTTCCTACTTTAGAGGGCAATCCTATTGAAGAATATTCCACCAAGCTTTTTAGGGAATGGGGTATTGGTAATAAAAAAACCAATAACGGAATCTTATTATTAATAGCCATTCAAGATAAAAAAATTCGCATCGAAGTTGGGTATGGCCTTGAAGGTGCTGTGCCTGATATAACTGCGAATAGTATTATTGATAATGATATTAAGCCTGCATTTAGAGAAGGTGCATATTATGAAGGAATTGATAAAGCAACAGATGATATTGCAAAGGCAGCGGTAGGTGAATATAAGGTTCAGCGTGAAAAAAAATCAAAGAGTAAAGGCAGTAATGCAATCCTGTTCTTATTTATAGTATTTATAATCGTTGCCATTTTAGGTAAAAAAGGTGGCGGCGGATCCAATATTGGTGGCGGTGGCTTTAGTGATATTGCCACAGGTATGTTATTAGGATCACTTTTAGGCGGCGGCGGACGCTCTGGTGGCGGTGGTTGGGGTGGAGGAGATAGTGGCGGTGGCTTCGGCGGCTTTGGCGGTGGAAGCTCAGGTGGTGGGGGTGCAAGTGGTGGCTGGTAGTTTAAACTTATGTAGATTTTTAAAAATATAAAATCTACATTCTTGGAATCACTGCAATGATTATATCCACTAAATTTTGTTGCCCTTTTATTTTCTTAGCTTTTAAAAGATCTCCCAATACTTTGGTGTTAAAATAAGGGTCTGATTGACTGCGATATTCTTGAGGAATACTTTCTCTAAAAGCTACTATTAATTCAATTCCTTTTTTAAATTTAATCGGATCATTTACTTTCATAAGTAATTGTCCGAAAGCTGCCGTCATATAAAATTTCTCTGAAGATTGATCATTTAAGATATTAAATTGCTTGGCTATAAAATCAAATGTAGTCTCATCTCCATATTTTGCTAAAATTCCAGTTACGGAAGTATTTAATCTTTTTTTAATTTTTTGAGTAGAAGCCGCTGCTGCTATTTTTAAAGCACCGCTAGAATCTATTTTCTCTAAAGCATCTAAGGCAGCGCCACTAACAGTATAAGAAGAATCTTTGGTCCAATTAGTAAATAAATCTTTGTATTCATCCTTGTATAAGCTAGCCAGCGCGTCAATGGCCACTTCTCTTACTTCATTGGAAGGGTCTTTGCTAGCCAGCGTCGCAATAACTTTCTCTGTTGCTACATCTAAAGCTGCAGGATTATAGCTATGTATGGCCTTGGCTCTCATTACATAGAAACTATCTTGAAGGGCCGCTTTTAAAATTAACTGTGCATTATTGTCTTTTAAATTTTCTGCAGCTTCATTCAACGCTTCAAATCTATCCAAAAAATTTCTTGCATGAAAATATTGAAAAGCAAACTGACTCATGGTTTTTGATTCATCCTTAACCCATAGCAAAACCTTGTCGTTATCAATATTTACATTGTCGGGGGCTGTTGCAGCATCAAAGTAAAAACTATCCACTCTATTTTTACTCCAAACATCGTAATGATTTCTCTGTCCCTTAACATACACATCTATTCCAACAGGAATTGTAAATATTTTATTTTGTAATTGATTTTGTTGTAAAATAATAAGTACTTTTTGTTTTGCTGGAATATATTGCTGTTCTATGCGAACATAAGGGTGGCCGCTGCCATAATACCATTGATCAAAAAACCAGTTCAAATCTTTACCGGTTACTTTTTCAAAAGCTAATTTAAGTTTGAAGGCCGAGCCGGCGCCAAATTTATTATCAGTCAAATAAGTGTGTAAAGAGGAGAAAAAAGCATCGTCGCCTACAAGGTTGCGAAGCATATGTAATATTCTACCCCCTTTTTGGTAGCTCACTGCATCAAAAACATCTTCTCGGTCTTTGTAAAAAAAACGAACTAAATCTTTTTCAGCATCTGATGGATTATTTAAATAGCCAATGTATCCTTTATAGTTTTCATAATCACCCTCGTCTTTTCCTTTGCTATGTTCTAGCCAAAGAGTTTGACTATAATCTGCAAAACTTTCATTCACAGTTATATTGCTCCAGCTTTCTGCAGTCACTAAATCTCCAAACCAATGATGAAATAATTCATGCGCAATGGTGCTTTCCCAACTATTGCCATCTTTTAATTCACGGGCATCTTGAAGTACCATCTCATTGTGTAATGTAGCCGTTGTATTTTCCATCGCGCCACTTACATAATCACGTCCACTTATTTGTGCATACTTTGCCCAAGGAAAAGGAATGTCTAAAATATCTTCATAAAAGGCAATCATAGCAGGGGTCTTGCCATAAATTTGACGAGCCACTTTTTCATATTCCTTTTCCATATAATAACTCACTTCCTTCCCTTTATACATGTCTTTAACTATGGCGTAATCACCCACGCCTATAAAAAATAAATAAGGGGCATTTGGCAAATCCATTTTCCAAATATCTAATCGAGTACCATTTTTATTGTCAACTTGTTTTACGAGTAGGCCATTAGAAAGACTTACAAATTTGCTAGGAACTGTTAATTGAAATTCTTGTGTACTTTTCTGATTGGGTTTATCAATAATAGGAAGCCACACCGAAGTGCCTTCCGTTTCCCCTTGTGTCCAAACTTGAGTTGGCTTTGTACTGTCTTTTCCTAATGGATTAATAAAGTACAAACCTTTTGCATCATTGATAGCAACGCTAGCTTTTCCTTTGTATTCATTAGGCTTCGCGGTGTATTTAATATAGACGGTATAATTTTCTGTAGGTCCATAGATTTTATCTAATTGTATTTTAATAACAAGTCCATCATAAGTATATTTTAAAGTACTTACTTTATTATTATTCCATAAACCAACTTGGTGAAGATCCATTCCTTTAGCATCTAAGCTTAGTGTATTCGTCGCATAAAAATGGGGACGTAATTGTAACCATGCTTCACCATTTAATTGTGATTTTGAATAATCAAAATTAGCAGCCAATTTGGTATGCACTAAATCATTTTCTTTGGTAACAAAACCACGGTATTGATTTTTCCATGAAGTATCATCTATGTCTTTAAAGCCTTGATTATCTTGGGCTGTAGCGTTATTGGTTAATAATAAAAAGAAAATGTACAAAATAAAAATTGGCCTCATCTTTATAGTTTTTGGATATTGTTACCGAAATATTTGATGCATCTAAGTTACATTGTCTCTTGTAATTGAATCGTTAAAAATCTACTTATAAAAAAATAACTAGCTTAGCAGTATAATTTATTATTAATGGCAAGGTATTTTCTAGAAGTTTGTTATGACGGAACATTATTTGGGGGATTCCAAATCCAGGCCAATCAACAAACTATACAAGGTGAAATAGAAAAAGCTTTCGAGATTATATTTAGAGTTCCCATTTCCTTAACAGGGGCTTCTAGAACAGATGCGGGGGTACATGGCTTGCAAAACTTTTTTCATTTTGATACGGACCTTATAATAGAGACAAAGCACTTATATAATATGAATGCTTTATTGCCCAAAAGGATTGTAGCGAAAGCCATTTATGCAGTGCCACAGGATGCACATGCAAGGTTTGATGCCACTAAACGTGCTTATCTATATAAAATTCATACCCAAAAGAACCCTTTTTTAGAAGGCCGTTCCTGGTTTTACCCGTTCCCAGTTGATTTAGAATTGATGCAAGAAGCTGCTCAGAGCCTGTTAGCCTATTCGAATTTTGAGACTTTTTCCAAGAAAAATACACAGGTAAACACCTTTGAATGCCATATTACAAAGGCTTTTTGGGAGCGAACAGTGGACGGTTATACTTTTCATATTGAGTCAAATCGATTCTTAAGAGGGATGATTCGTGGCTTAGTGGGCACCTTATTACAGGTAGGGCGAGGCCAAATCACCCTTGAAAGATGGCATGAAATAGTCCTATCTAAGAACGAACAATTGGCTGATTTCTCTACACCTGCCCACGGATTATATTTATCTGTAATAGAATACCCCGATTATTTGAAAAAAATTGCCTAGCCTAAAAGGCTTACTAGTATTGGGTTTAAAGTGCTAATGAGCGGATTTTGAATGGTTTGAACGAAAAAAAATACAAAATAGTATACAATATATTTGGATAGTAGCTATGGCTCCTTATCTTTGCCGCCCGTTAGCGATAAAAGCTCGCAAATCGGATTGTTCTCTGAGGCATTTTTCAGCAAAATAAAGTTCAAAATACTTTAAAATACTTTCACCAATAATTGGTGGAACTAAATAACAGCTGTATCTTTGCCGTCCCTCTTTAAAAAAAGAGTAGTTCTTCGAAATTATGTGGCCTATTTTATTTATGATTATTTATTATAAATTTCATTATAAAGTTTGGCTATAAACATAAATGTGCCTACCTTTGCACCCCCTACGAATAATAGGGCGCAAAAAAAGCACAAAAGATCTTTGAAAGTTTGGAAACAATAGTAACTGTATTCTTGATAAAATACAGGTAAAGGTTATAGCATCAACAAGAATTATAACAGACGTTAATTTCGATTTATTGAGATTGATAGTCAGATCAAACAACATTTACAATGGAGAGTTTGATCCTGGCTCAGGATGATCGCTAGCGGCAAGCTTAATACATGCAAGTCGTGGGGCAGCATGAAGTAGCAATACTTTGATGGCGACCGGCAAACGGGTGCGGAACACGTACACAACCTTCCTTTTAGTGGGGAATAGCCCAGAGAAATTTGGATTAAT
>CAINWZ010000100.1 GCA_903854725.1 uncultured Bacteroidota bacterium | reverse complement strand
GATCAAAATCGAAAATATCGCTTAGTCCTATTTAGACTAATTGAGACATTCAAGTTAATAATACGCTAGAAAAAAGAATATACTATGGCACACAAAAAAGGGGAAGGTTCCGTAAAAAACGGCCGTGATTCCCAAAGCAAACGTTTAGGTGTTAAGATTTATGGTGGTCAACCAGCATTGTCTGGCAACATCATTATCCGCCAAAGAGGTACTGTATACCACCCAGGTAAACACGTTGGAGTTGGCTCTGACTTTACATTATTCGCCCTTTCTAACGGAGTGGTTGAGTTTAAAAAAGGCAGAAATAACCGTACAACAGTGTCTATTTTGCCGGTAGAGACAGTAGCTTAAAAAAAATAATTTTGTAGTTATTAAAAAAGTTTTCTATTTTTAATACATATTTACTAACCATTAAATCTAAAAAACATGGCAACTGCAAAAAAAGCTGCAAAAAAAGCGGCTCCTAAAAAAGCTGCAAAGAAAGCTGCTCCTAAGAAAGCTGCAAAAAAAGCTGCTCCTAAGAAGAAAGCTGCAAAAAAAGCTGCTAAAAAAGCTGCTCCTAAGAAAAAAGCTGCTAAGAAGAAAGCTGCTAAAAAGAAATAATTATCGCAAGATAATTAAATCGTCTTTTTTGCTTTCAGCAGAAATAGATTTGAAGTCCTCCCCGTTTACGGGGGGGATTTTTTTTTGAACTATTTTTTATACATTCACGCATGCATAATAATGAGATCGCTGATCAATTTTCTTTACTCGGAAAGCTAATGGATATACATGGCGAAAATGCTTTTAAAATAAAGTCCTATACAAATGCAGCTTACACATTAGATAAGCTTGCAACACCTGTGAGTGAAATGTCTCCACATGAATTATTTGCTATCAGAGGCATTGGAGATGCCATTGGTCAAAAGATACTACAACTACTTGAAAATCAAGAACTTGCAATACTTACAACCTATATAGAAAAAACACCTCCTGGCATTTTAGAAATGCTAAAAATAAAAGGATTAGGGCCGAAAAAAATAATTACAATTTGGAAAGAATTAGAAATAGAAAGTGTTGGTGAACTACTTTACGCTTGCCAAGAAAATAGATTAATTAATTACAAAGGTTTTGGCGCGAAGACACAACAAAATATTCAAGAGTCATTAGAATATTATTTACAACATCAAGGAAGTTTTTTATACCAACAAGTTGAATCACTCGCGCGTCAATTACAAGAAATTGTAAGCGTTCAATTTCCAAATGATTCACATATTATTTCTGGCAACTTTAAAAGACAAATGGAATCTTTAGATTTTTTAGAATTGGTTACTACCCTTTCTGAAAAAAAATTAATGGATTGGTTACTTGAAAAAGAATTTATCGTAACAAAAAATAATGATTTTATAAGTTGCAAAAGCACAGATAATTTTGAAATTAGATGGTGGATTACCACCCCCGATCAATTCTATTGGACCGACTTTACATTGGCCTGTTCCCCAGAATTTCTAGAAAAATGGGTCGAAAATCCCCTTTTTGATAAAAATTTTAAATTTATTTCTGAACAGTCCATTTTTGATCAAGTGGGCATTCCTTTTATACCCTCCCCACAAAGAGAATCTCCCGAAATTATTTCCAATAAATCAATACAACAACGCAAAACAATTCAGGTTTCCGATATCAGAGGCATTATACATTCACATAGTACCTGGAGCGATGGCATTCATACCATCGAACAAATGGCCAGAGCGGCTAAAGAAGCTGGTTATGAATATTTAGTAATAAGCGACCATTCCAAATCGGCATTCTATGCGAATGGCTTACAAGCAGATCGCATTTTGGCCCAACACAAAGAAATTGATGCCCTCAATAAAAAGCTGGCTCCCTTTGTTATCTTTAAAAGCATTGAATCAGATATTTTAAATGACGGCAGCTTAGATTATCCTGAAGACGTGTTAGAAAGTTTCGATATCGTTATTGCTTCCATCCATTCAAATTTAAAAATGACGGAAGAAAAGGCCATGATGCGCTTACTCAACGCCATTAATAATCCTTATACAAGTATTCTAGGGCATCCAACAGGCCGTTTATTATTAAGCAGGAAAGGTTACCCTGTGAATCACGAAGCGCTCATCGAAGCTTGCGCCAATAATAATGTTGTTATAGAATTAAATGCGCATCCTCGCCGTTTAGATATGGATTGGCGTTTTATTGCCAGTGCAACTGAAAAGGAAGTACTTATTTCCATTAATCCAGATGCGCATGCGGTAGAAGGATTCAAAGATTGCAAGTATGGAGTTTTAGTAGCCCAGAAAGCAGGTTTAACAGCCGGACAAAACCTAAGTAGCTTTACATTACAAGAAATGATGGAGTTTGTAGCTTTTCAACAAGCCAAAAGAAGCTAACCCTTCCCTTTTACATAAACAAAATAATCTCCGGGCAATAATTCGATACTAAGTTCCTTATTAAAGGGAAAGCTTAACCCAGAGAAAATATTAGTAAAATTGCCCACAAGATGCTCATGCTCCAATTTTACTTTCTGTATTTGAGCTGAGAAATTCAATACAACCAATAAAAGTCCATTTTCAATTTGTTGTTGATCATACCTCAAAAAGGCCATTACTTGATCGCCCTGAGTTGGTAAATTAAAACTATTGCCAGTTTCAAGAAATGGATACTGCTTTCTTAAATGTATCAATGTTTTGTAAAATGCTGCAAGCTGAGGCGCAGCAGTCCAATCTATTTCGTCTTTATCAAAAAAAGCCAATCGCTTATGATTAGGTAATTCCTGTCCACTATAAATTAAAGGAATGCCCTTCCATAAAAAAGTAAACACCGCCCAAACTTTTGCTGCTATTCCATATTTTTCATATTCAGTGCCATTCCAGGTATTCTCATCATGATTAGAAGTGAAAAATAATTTATGTGCTCCCTTTGGATACTGCTCATATTGATGAAGTACATTATATATTTCATTGATGCCAATTTGTTGATTGGCCAGCTTAACCGTTTCATGCATCCAGGACCAAGCATAACTTGCATCAAAAACAGCATGATAAGATGGTTCATCGCATTCTGCTAACCAAAATAAAGGTTTAATGGTTTCGCAGGCAGTTCTTGCAGCAAACCAAAAATCTAATGGCACTAAATGAGCCATATCGCATCTAAAACCATCTATATTAAAAGTTCGTACCCAATATTGCATCGCCCCAATTAATGCGGCACGCATTTCTTGATGATCAAAATTTAAATCAACTACATCCTCCCATCCATTTCTTTCGGTAAAATGGCCCGCTTCATCTCTGCTAAACCAATGAGGATGTTGTTCCATCCACTCATGTTGTCTACCACTGTGATTGGCCACCCAGTCAATCATTACTTTCATCTCATATTTATGTGCTACTTTAATAAGAGACATAAAATCCTGCTCGTTTCCAAATGCAGGATTCAATTTTGTATAACTGCTACAGGCATAATAACTACCTAAGCTACCCTTATGTCCTATTTCACTAATGGGTGTAACGGGCATCAACCACAATACTTCAACGCCCATTTCTTTGAGTCTAGGAATATGATTTTCGAATGCTTTAAAAGTACCCTCCTTGGTATATTGTCTAATATTAACTTCATATATAGTTTTACCTTTAATCCATTCAACAGTTTTAAAACTAGCATCCATTTAAATTCAATTTTTTATTCAATATTTATTATCTTGGCAAATACATGAGTAATACCAAACCCCATTTAGAGCGCAAATTAAGTCTTTTACATGCAACCGCCATCAACATGATTGACATGGTAGGTATTGGACCCTTTGTTGTCTTAAGTGTTGTAGCACAAATTATGGCGGGGCCCTATTTTTTATATGCTTGGATAGCAGGTGCCTTACTTTCTTATTTAGACGCCATGGTATGGAGTCAATTAGGTGCGGCATTACCTAGAGCTGGTGGAAGTTTCCATTTTTTAAAAGAAGGCTATGGCGAAAAAGCAGGTTCCTTAATGAGCTTTTTATTTGTTTGGCAAACAATGATACAAGCGCCCTTAGTGATTGCTTCTGCCGCCATTGGCTTTTCACAATATGCCAATTACTTTTTTCATTTAAGTTTTTTACAAGAAAAAGCAGTGAGTGGCTCTGTCGTTATTTTAGTCATATTATTATTGTATCGCAAAATAGAATCCATAGGAAAAATTTCGGTTTTTTTATGGATAGGCGTATTAGGCACCATGGCTTGGATAATTTTTGGAGGTATAGCACATGGCAACTTTATGGAACCTATCAAACATATCAATGATGGTTTTTCTATGCAACATGGTTTTGTAGCCGCCCTTGGTTTTGCAAGTGTAAAAACAATTTATAGTTATTTAGGCTACTATAATGTTTGCCATTTAGGAGGTGAGATTAAAAATCCAAGTAAGAATATTCCTAGAAGTATGTTTATTTCTATCACAGGCATTGCTATATTGTATTTGGCAATGAATATTAGTGTTGCAAGCGTACTCCCCTTTCAAACTATTGTTGATAGCAAGTTTGTTGTAAGCGATTATATTAAAGCGCTATACGGCCCTACTGCAGGTGCCTTTGCAACGGTATTAATATTAATGGTTGCTTTTGCTTCCCTATTTTCTGCTACATTAGGATATAGTAGAATTCCTTATGCAGCAGCACAAGACAGATCCTTCTTTCCCTTTTTTAAAGAATTACATCCCAAATTACATTTCCCCCACCGATCCTTATTAGTACTAGGAGGAATTGCGTTTGTATTTAGCTTGTTATTTAGATTAAAAGAAGTAATTGATGGCATCTTAGCAATGCGCATCTTAATTCAATTTATAGGACAGGCTATTGGTCTTTTATTATTGTATAAAAGAAAAGGGAAATCTTTTTTCCCATGGAAAATGCCCTTCTATCCAGTTCCTTTATTTTTAGCCATCCTCATTTGGGGCGGAATCTTTTTTTCAACAGGCACCAAAATGATGCTTAGTGGCTTAACTGTAATAAGCTTAGGATTGATTGCTTATTTTATTGCTAAAAAAATGAAGTGGATTGGCACAGTTAGAACTGAAGATGAAAACAGCGCCGCCTAATGAAAGATTTATTTACTCTTCGTCCCAATTCCACTTATTAGTAGCCCAAATACAAGACCAATAATCATTCCAATTTTTACATTTTTGATAAGCCAGCCAATACCAAGGCCAATAATCATTAAAGTAAAAATGCTCACATTGCGTCTCATATTATTTCATTGAAGATTACTTAATGTTTAGGCAGCGATACTATATTGGCTAATAGTTTATATGCCCCAGGATTCCCCGCTGGTAATTGTCTAAATAAAACCAAGCTTACGTATGCCATATTGCCTTTACCATAAGGCGCGATTAACAAACTACCAGTAGAAGCCGTCTCCCCTTTATCACTCATCGACAAGGGCGCTTCAAAATGAGTGTCCACATTTTCTGCCATATAAGTACTTCTCTCTTGTACCCAATTATCAAAATCGGTTTTATCCATCTTATTAGGAAAATTTAAAACCGAATGATTGGGTAATACAAAATCCACAGGTGCATTTTCTTGGGTCACTCTTTTACCAGCGTTTACTGTAAAGGCATAAGGACCCACTTTTACTTTATTTATTCCTACCTGATTGCTCTTTAAATATTGTACAACTAAGTTGCCCCCCTGTGCTATATATTCATTCAAAATATCGTTCTTAGTTGTTAAATAGTCAAACATATTGTAGGCTCTAATGCCAACAACAATCGCATCATAGGTTTTTAATTTACTTAATTCGATATCTGTTTCTTTTAAGACAGTCACCTGATACCCCAATTCAATGAGTGCTTCTGGCAACTTATCTCCAGCACCATCTATGTATCCCACTTTTGACCCTTTTGTTTTTAGATTAACATTTACCAATTTTGTAGTGGCAGGAGCAAAATATGTAATCGTAGGTATATGGTCATATTGAATAGTTCTTTTAAATACTTGCTCTTTAGGAGTAGGTAAAATTTCCAATGCCGATTTTATATCAATTTGATGATGCACTGAAGTGCCCGTATGATTAATCTCTTGGTAGCCAACTGACACCTGCTTCTCTCCATTGATGACAACTACTTCTTTATCATATTTTATTTCTTGCACTGGCACCACCACTACTGGCTGAAAGACATCCCCCTTTGTAGGGTCGACATATTTATAATTTACAGGTACTATAAAAGTAAAAGGTTGCCCTTCAATAATAACTTTACAAGCTGCAGTAAAAACAGGATCATTTTCTGCTTTCCCAATAAGTGTTTGATCATTTACTACAAACATCCCTTCGGTCTTTGGCTGTACCAACCAATAAGGTTGCGAAATAGCTTGTGTAACAGGTACTTTAAATGTATAATCCCAACTACTATTTTGATTGTTCACCAACTGCTTATTTAAACTAGAATCTCTGCCTGGCAAGATTAATTTTTCTAAGACCGTATTAGTATTTGTTCTTTGATTCAAAAATAATTGCACTTGCAGGGAACTACCTGGGAATACTTCCTGCTGTTGAGTACTTGCTTCTATATAAAGTCCAGCAGCCTCTTTAATGATTGATTGTAATTCAGCTAATTTATACCCTCTCCAAAGTGACATAGGCAACTGTGCAATACTCTTATATAGATTGACCAGCGCAGGCACTGACTTGGAAGGAGCTGTAATTGTATAATTTTTTAAAATATCATTGATAGCAAGTTGAATAGCAGGTGCTTGCAATCTGTCCCAATTTGTCTCTATCCCATCCATAATATCGCTTGTAGGAATGTCCCCTCCTGTAGTTTCAAAAAACTCATAACTAGCACCTCTTCTTCTTGGTCTTCCTTCCCCTTGGCTTTTATGCATAGTTCTTGCTTCTGCCCCAATTTCACCATAACTTTTTCCTAGCACTGCATTATAACCACCTACTTCTAATTTTAATTGAGTATCATTAGTGGTATTTACTGTACCAAAATTAAAAGTATTCCATAAAATACGTTTTGCTTTCCATGGCTTTACTCCATAGGCAAACTGTTCAGGAAATTTAGTGCTATCTGCTGCTGCAATATAGGCTTCATTCGCAATAATCGCCGATGCTGAATGATGACCATGTCCTGCCCTAGCATCTCGAGGAAAACGAGTAATAATAATATCGGGTTGAAATTTTCTAATCACCCATACAGCATCACTTAATACTTGTTGATGATCCCAAATACTTAATGCTTCTTCAGATGATTTACTAAAGCCAAACTCATAGGCTCTTGAAAAATATTGTTCTGCACCATCCTGCGCTCGCGCTGCTAATAATTCTTGTGTTCTAATGAATCCTAATTCAACCCCTTGCTCTTTACCTATTAAATTTTGTCCACCATCACCTCTTGTTAAACTTAAATAAGCGGTTCTATACATGCGCTCTTTAGTCAAATAAGGTAAGAAGCTATTATTTTCATCATCGGGATGTGCAGCTACGTACAATACACTACCCACTACACCCATTTTTTTTATTTGTGCATAGATGTCGGCACTCGTTTTTTGTGCACTCATAGAAGTAACAACCAACATACAAATTGACAGCAGTAAACCTATTTTACGCATACGAATAATTAAAATTTTTTATATTATTTACCATTAAAAAAAACAGCATTGGCTAAAATTAATTTTCCTCCTTCCCAGAAGTTTCTAAAAATTGGGTCATCTGCCATATACACTAATTTGCCAGCTCCGATTTCTTTTACTCCTAATACCACACCTTCTTGTAAAGCGTTTTTAGCTTTAATACCTGCGAAACCAGTCATGTAACTATCTTTTTTAATGACGCCTACATTCCACGCGTCATTACTTGGTTCATAGGTTACCATATCTTGCTTTAAATCAAAATAGATACCACTTGTTCCAAATCCAATAGGATGTGAAGCATCCATATACGCTTTATAGATTGCACCCGGGATAGAACTTTCTAAAGCATCCACCACTTTATCACCATATTTACTTGTGTGATTAATATCTGCTTTATCATTCTTAGGAATTTCTTTTAATTTAAAGCCCCAATCTGCATTGGTTGACAATTGTTGCGCTGCCGTTTCAAACGCTATTAAAACACCCCCTTTCCTTACAAAAGCTTGCAATTTATCGGCAATGGGTTTACTATTTAAATCTTTATAAGCGCCTTCTGGTGCTATAATTACATCATACTTGTAAATATCCATTCTACTAATAAATGAATAATTTAATTGCGTGATAGGATAATTTAATTGTTGTTCAAAATAACTCCATACTTCTCCCGCGGCTAATGCAGAAACATTATCGCCCGTAAATAATCCAACTTTAGGCGCATGGTTTATAATTTTATCATTAGGCGATCCAAAATCTGCACCTGATTCTACCCAACCAGAATTCACTGCCATTGCTTCTAATTGCATTTGTTCACAAATTAATTTAGTATCCTTTGCCCAATTTTCTTGATTACTTGTTTTTAAAACAATTAAAGATCCTGCGTCCATTTTTTTACCATTTACTACAAATGCTTTTTCTGCATACCTTACTTTAATATTCTTAAGCAATAATTGCGCTAATGCCCTTGAAGATTTAAAAGAGTTATAAGGAATTACATAGCCATACTCTGTGGCAGCCACTTCAATCTTAGGCGCAGTGAAACCCGCGGTGATAGCTAATTTATCTTTACTAGCATAGCCATGCACTCCATATGCATAAGGTAGTGACCAAGTAGTAATATCATAAGTATTAGAATCATTCACTTGCGTAATTGGCTCTAATAAAACTCTTGCCAAAACGCCATGTGCTTGTGCTGCATTTACTGCCAAAGTAAAACCTTCGTTTACAAAATCACTTTCTTTTTTTGTGATATAATCAAAGCCTTTGAAACTAGTACCTGCTGGCAATACACCATATTGAATATTGTTTTTTTGCAACAAACTTGCTAATGCTTCCAATGCGTTGGCATTAGGGGCCGTCATGACAAATGTTTTGTAAGTAGAAATTGTACCTGCCCTACTATTATCATAATATTTTTTAAAGTTTGACAATAGGTTTTCTCTATTGGCTGAACTTATTTCAATCGTAGAAAGTCCTGTAGTATAGTGATGTGTTGCTCTTGCTACTAGGGTTACGGTATCTAATTGATTGTCTATAACGCCTAAACCAGCGCCAATTCCCCCTTGCTCATAGGTCATACCAATGGCACCATTATACATAGGGTAACTATCGCCATAGGAAGGATACAACATATCGAATCTTTCTTTGGTAAAAAAGAGCCAATTGTTTTGATCAAAATATTTTGCATTATTTTTTCCAATTTTTACTTGAAAATCTTTTTGCCAAGTTGTTATTGCATCATGAATAGGTTCCGAGGTAGGTGTGAAAAAATAAGGTTGGTTATAGCTTTGCTCGTGAAAATCAACGACTACTTGTGGATACCATTGTTGATATAAAGCCACTCTTTGCTTACTTTCTATTTGTGTTTGCCAAGCCCAATCACGATTCAAATCAAAATTATAATGATTACTTCTTCCCGCTGGCCAAGGTTCCATATGCTCTCTTGCTTGAGGATCAACATTATTATTAATACCAACCGCATTATTATACCAATTCACATATCTATCTCTTCCATCTGGATTAATACATGGATCAATCATTACAATTGTATTTTTTAACCACTCTTTTGTTTTAGTATTTGCTGGATCTACTAATGCAAACAAAGTCAACATAGCTGCTTCAGAAGAAGCTGGCTCATTCCCATGTACATTGTAGTTTAACCATACAATTCCTGGTTGATTTAAATCTTCCACTGTTCCATCCACTAAACCATTATTGTGCTTT
>CAINWZ010000099.1 GCA_903854725.1 uncultured Bacteroidota bacterium | reverse complement strand
GGCATAATAGATGCTCATACCACTAAACATATAAATATAAGTGGCTAATTTTTCAAAAATATGATTCAAAGGCAAGAAGCTCAATACTTTTTGGTCAGGTGCATCATTAAATGGAAAAGATTTTTTTCCCATCATTAAATTGAAGTAAATACTTTCATGTGTTAACATCACACCCTTTGGGGTACCCGTAGTACCTGATGTATATATAAAAGTGGTAACCTGTTTAACTGGTATAGATTTTTTAATTTGTTCAACCTGTGCTAATAAATTTGTATCCTTGTTTCTTAGTTCAGTCCAATGCTTTGCACCAGTAATGCGATCAAAAGTGTATACTTCTTTTAAGCACTCCACCTTGTCTTTTATTGACATCACTTTATCGTACAATTCTTTACTGCTCGCAAACATATATTTTACAGAAGCATCATTTAAAATAAAAGTAAGTTCTAGTGGATTCGTAGTAGGATAAACGGGCACCCATATAAGACCTAATTGTTGTGCAGCTAAGTCACCAAATATCCATTCTGGACGATTGCTACTAATAATAGCTATTTTATCACTCCCTTCGGGTGAAAAATTATGCGCAGATAATCCTAAGCTTAGTAAGCCCGCACTTAGCTCATTGGCTATTTCTGCCACTTCCTTAGTGGAATATTTACGCCATTGTCCGTTTTCTTTGGCAGACAACATATCCTCTTGAGGGAAATGTTGCAATTGGTGTTCGATACAATCGAAGAGTCTTTTACATTCCATAGTGAAAGCAATATTGTGTAACAAATTACTGAAATAGGTGCAGAAAAAAAAGAAATTCGTACCTCAAATACGAAGAAAAGTAAAGGGGGCTTAGCTATTTATAAATAACGGCTAGTAAATCAAATGGGTCAATAACCCATCTCTTAATTTTGGCTCAAACCAAGTGCTTTTTGGAGGCATGACTTCGCCTGCATCGGCAATATTAAATAATTGATCTATGGTTACCGGATATAAACTAAAGGCAACGGCCATTTCTCCACTGTTTACTCTTTTTTCAAGTTCTCCCAAACCTCTAATGCCGCCTACAAAATCAATTCTTTTGTCTGTTCTTTGATCGGTTATGCCTAAAATTTTAGCTAAGATAGAATTAGATAATATAGTAACATCTAATACGCCAATAGGATCTGAAGTATAGGTTCCAGCTTTAGCTGATAATTGATACCAAACATTATTTATATACATACCAAAATGATGTATAGAAGCAGGCTTATAAGCAGATTCTTGTGTTACAACATCGAAATCTTTTTCAATGGCTGACATAAAATCTGCTGGAGATAATCCATTTAAATCTTTTACCACACGGTTGTAATCCATGATTTGTAATTGATTTGATGGAAACAAAGTAGTTAAAAAATAATCAGATACTTTTTTAGCTTCATCTCCTGGCTTTACAGTTTCTTCACTTATAGCCAACTTTACTTTTGCCGCTGAGGCTGCTCTATGATGACCATCGGCAATATAAGTACAAGGCACTTCGGTTTCAAAAAGTTGAGTGATTTGATCAATAATGGTTTCATCGCTTATAGCCCAAACAGTGTGCTGTATCCCATCTTCAGCTGTAAAATCATAAACAGGATTTTTACTAGTTTTCCATTTGTCAATGATGCTATCAATAGAAGCTTGATGACGATACGCTAAAAAAACATTGCCTGTTTGTGCACCCGTTGTCTTGATATGATTAATGCGATCTAATTCTTTTTCTGGTCTAGTAAATTCATGCTTTTTGATGATACCATTATTATAATCATCAATACTGCTAACACAAACTAATCCTGTTTGTGCACGTCCGTCCATTATTAATTGATATATATAATAACAAGGTTTTGATTCCTTAAATAAAACATCTCTTTGTATAAATGCATTTAAATTTTCAAAAGCCAGTTGATACACTTCCTTATCATGTACATCAATTGTTTCTGGTAAACCTATTTCACTTTTAGTAATGTGTAAAAAAGAATAAGCGTTGCCTACTGCTTCCGTTTTTGCTTCAGCACTATTTAATACATCATATGGTTTGCTAGCAACCTGTTTTGCTAATTGAGGCTGAGGACGTAATGCTTCAAAGGGACTGATTTTTGCCATGGCCGCAAAGTTCGTTCTTTTTTTTGAGAATTAATTTTTTTCAGCGAATGATTTCATCAAGTCGCAAAAGGCTTCTACACTTGAATAAGGCATCGCATTATACATACTCACTCTTATTCCTCCTACTGTTCTATATCCTTTCACGCCAATCATCCCTTCACTTTTACATAATGCTAAAAAAGGCGCTTCTAATGTCGGGTCTGTCAAAAAGAAAACGGCATTCATAATACTTCTGTCTTCTTTTGCAATAGGACAATAAAATGCAGGTAAAGCATCGATGGTATTATATAATAAATTAGATTTTGCAAGATTTTGTTTTTCCATTGCGGCTAATCCTCCCTGTGCTTCTATCCAACGCAAGGTTAATAAGCTCACATAAATTGAAAAAACAGGAGGTGTATTTAATAATGATCCTGCTTCAATATGTTTTTGATAATTTAATATTGCAGGAATTTGTCGATTTATTTTTCCTAAAATTTCTTTTTTAATAACGACTAAAGTAACCCCAGCAGCACCCATATTTTTTTGCGCGCCTGCATAAATTACATCAAATTGATTAAAAGCAGTTGGTCTAGAAAAAATATCAGAACTCATATCGCCAATTAATAGTGCATGGGTCTGAGGATATTGATGCCATTGGGTTCCCTCCACTGTATTGTTAGTGGTAATATGTAAATAAGTAGCGTTTTCTGGAATAGTTAACTGCTTGTTTAAGTAGGTATGTTTTTTATCAGCAGTATCAGACACTACTTTTACTGGACCAAATAAACTTGCTTCTTTAACTGCTTTATTTCCCCATACACCATTATCACATATCGCAGCCAATCCATTTTCATCTAATAAATTCATAGGCACTTGCATGAACTGCATAGTAGCGCCCCCTTGCAAAAACAATACTTCATAAGCATCATCCAATCCCATTAATCTTTTTACAATTTGTTGTGCTTCGGTGACTACTTCTACAAAATGAGTAGTGCGATGCCCTATTTCCAAAATGGATAACCCGGTGTTATTAAAATTGTGAATGGCTGCTGCTGCTTGTGTTAATACCTCTTGAGGTAAAATAGAAGGGCCTGAATTAAAATTATGCAATGGCATTATGTATGAAAGAGTTTATGTTTTATTTATTTTTTTTTAAGTATCAGCAGAAAGTTATTTGCCTTCATCAGAAGAAAGTTTTAAGCCTTCATCGAAAGAAAGTTTTATGCCTTCATCAGAAGACGCTTTAGCGTCTTCTTCTTCATCAACAGTTGTGACGCCCCCTGAAACTACATACTTCATTGCTTCTGCAGCGCTTACACCTTTAGGGAATTTTTTAATTCTTGTTAAAGGAACTATATACGTAATTCCAGAAATGGCATAGGAGTGCGGAACGTATACTGTGACAAATTGATCCATACCAAAATGTGCTGTATTTTGCTGAGTGATAAATCCGATTCTCCATACATCTGTTGAATCTACATTCACCAATACAGGTTGATCAAATTTTTTCTTATTTCCTGCAAATGCTTCTAAGAAATCTTTAACAGAAGAATAAATAATTTTTACCCCTGGTGTTTTTTCTAATATCTTATCGAAAATAGACATCAATCTTTCTACAAAAAATAAGGAAGACAACCAACCCACTATTACTACTAAAGTAATAGCTACTATAAATCCTAATCCAGTGACTTTAGGTATTTGTCCATTGACTGTAGCAAATTGTTGAGGAAATATAAAATTGAGCACATTGGGTAAAAAATTATCTACCCAATTAAATAAGCTCACCACCACCCATATAGTCACACCAATGGGAGCCAATACCACCACCCCTTGGAAAAAGCGTTGAGCTAAGGCAGATAAAATCTTTTGTTTGATGAATTGGTGCCTGATACTGGGCATTTGGTAGTGGTTTAAGGCTCAAATTTCAAACAATTTTGCCATTCGGCATAAATAATTAAAAAATAGCACTGGAAACTTTGAAAACTAAATTAGTTTCCGTAGTTTTGCGCCTTCAAAACAACCTATGCAAGATAGAATTCTTAACAAAGCCCGCGAATTGATGTTCCAAAATGGGGTCAAGCACGTCACTATGGACGATTTGGCCAATCAATTGGGTATAAGCAAAAAGACAATCTACCAGTATTACAAGGATAAAGATGCTTTGGTGAGTTCGGTAGTAGAAAATGACTTGGCCAACCATGCCTTAATATGTAATCAAAGTATGCAATCAGCAGACAATGCGGTGCATGAAATATTCCTTTTAATGAAAGTGCTTCAGGAACTGTTTACTAGCATGAATCCACTGACCTTGTTTGAAATTGAAAAATATTATCCTTTGGCTTTTGAAAAAATTAAAAACCATAAAGATGATTTTATTTTTTCTATGATTAGTGCCAACCTAGAAAAAGGTATTAAAGAAGGTTTATATAGAAAAGATGTAGATGTTACTATACTTTCAAAATATAGATTAGAGACAAGTTTAATTCCATTTAACATACATGTTTTTCATCCTTCAAAATTTGATATGCTAAAAGTGAATTTACAAATTATTGAACATTTTGTATATGGTGTTGCGACACTTGAAGGCCATAAATTAATGGACGCTTATAAACTTAATAAAAATTCTTAGTTAATAAATAAATAAAAATGAAATATCTATCCATTCTACTATTTGTACTTTTAAATAGTCAATTACTTAACGCACAAACATTCAGCAAGCCACTGCACTCATTTTCATTAAATGATTGTGTTGCTTTTGCACAAAAAAATAATGTACAAGTTAAAAATGCCTTATTAGCCATTGATGCACAAGTGCAAACGAACAGAGAAATTGGTGCTGCCGCTTTTCCTACCATTGGAACCAATGTAGGAGGAACTGATTATTTAAAAATACCCACTTCCTTATTGCCCGCTCAAATATTTGGTGGCCCAGCAGGCACATTTATTCCTGTTCAATTTGGTACCAAATTCAATGCCAACTATGGAGCTAATTTTCAACAATTACTTTTTGATGGTCAAGTTTTTGTGGCATTGCAAGCACGTGAAACTTCTTTAGAAATGCAAAGAAAAAGTAAAGCGGTTACCGAAGAAGCTATTAAAACAAATATTTATAAAATTTATTATCAACTTTCGGCAAGTAAAACACAATTAAATATTTTAGATGCCAATATTGAACGTCTAAATAAATTGGCACACGATGCGGAGATTATGTATAAAAATGGTTTTGCAGAAAAATTAGATGTAGATAAAGTGAGTGTTCAATTAAACAACTTGCAAACCGAAAAAATTAAAGCTAACAATGCGGTATCTATTGGTTTTATGGGATTAAAAATGTTAATGGGGATGCCTGTTAATGATAGTCTTGTTTTAACTGAAGTAATTAATGAACAAAGCTTAAGTACAGATATTTTAGTAGAAAATGATTTTCAATATGGTGTAAGAAAAGATTATCAATACTTAAATACAGTTAGAAAATTAAATGAATACAATGTTAAGCGTTATCAATTAAGCTATTTGCCAACTGTGAATTTGTCTGGCGCGTATTCTAAGAATGCAATGAGATCAAGTTTTGACTTTTTTGAAGGCGGTAATTGGTTCACCACTTCCTTATTGAGTTTAAATGTTAACCTTCCTCTTTTTAATGGTTTTGCTAGAGATGCGCGTGTAAAAAGAACAAAAATTGAATTAAAGCAAATCGAAAATCAAATAGTTGCTTTAAGAAATAATATAGACAATGAAATTACACAAGCTAAATTAAATTATATGTCTTCGGTGGCTACCGTGCAATTTCAAAAAAAGAATATGCAATTAGCTGAGAATGTCTATCAACAAACTAAAAAGAAATTTGAAGCAGGTATGGGATCGAATACAGAAATTTCTGCTGCACAGGCCGATTTAGTGAGTGCTCAAAATAATTTCATGAACGCTTTATATACTGCACTAATTTCTAAAGTTGATTTATTAAAAGCAACAGGAAAATTATAATAAACCCCATCTCATAAAAAATATTAAAATAACAATAATGAAACATATCTCTACAGTCGTAACAAGTACACTTATCTTATTAACCATCGCTTGTGGTGGTGGCGATAACCTCGCTTCACAAAAAGCAAAATTAGCAGCCTTAAAAAAGGAAAGCCTTGGTATCAATGCAAAAATTGCTTCGCTTGAAAAAGAAATTGCAAAAGCAGGTGGCGCAGAAGCAGTAAAAACAATATTAGTTGCCATCACTCCTCTAGCAACACAAGATTTTACTCATTATATTGAACTTCAGGGCAAAGTGGAATCTGAAAGTGTATCCTTTGTAACACCTCGTGCTGGTGGTGGCCAAGTAAAAGGATTGTTTGTAAAAAGAGGGGATCAAGTGAGAAAAGGTCAATTATTATTACAACTTGACAATAGCTTAATAAAACAAAGCGCAGCGGCAGCTACTCAAAATATTGAAACACTAAAATCACAAGCTGCTTTAGCTAAGGCGGTATATGAGAAACAAAAGAATTTATGGGATCAAAATATTGGAAGTGAGATGCAATTATTAACAGCTAAAACGAATGCAGAAGCTTTAGCTAGCCAACTAAAAGCGGCTGGAGAACAATTAGGAATGGTTCGTGATCAATTGGCTTATACAAGTGTTTATAGTGATGTAGATGGTGTAGCAGAAGAAGTAAATGTAAAAGTGGGAGAACTTTTTATGGGACCTGGTCAATTAAAAATTGTGAATACTACTCGTTTAAAATTAACAACACTTATTCCTGAAAACTATGCAGGTAAAATAAAAGTTGGTACTGAGGCAAGTCTTAACTTTCCAGACATTCAAAAAATTATAGCCGCAAAAATTTCTGTTGTAGGAAAAGTAATAGACCCTTTAAGCAGAAGTTTTTATGTAGAAGCTAAATTGCCTGTAGATAATAACTTTCGTCCTAATCAATTAGTACAAGTAAAAATTAAAGACTACGAAAAAAAGAACGCTATTAGCGCTCCCATTAATTTGTTGCAAAATGATGAGAAAGGAAAGTTTATTTATGTAGCCGTAATGGAAAGTGGAAAAATGATTGCACGTAAAAAGGCAGTAACAGTAGGACAATACTATGGTAATAATATCGAAATTTTATCAGGCTTAGTTGCAGGTGATAAGGTGATCACCGAAGGATATCAAACCTTATTTGATGGCCAAAATATTACTACTTCAGATAAATAATTAAAAATTAAAGCTTAATAGATCATTATGTCGACTATCAATAAAATAAAAGAAAAGTTCAAGGAGTTTAAACCTACTTCTTGGAGTATTACCAATAAGACCACTATTTATTTAGTGATGTTGTTCCTTAGCTTAGGGGGCATTTATCAATTCCTTACACTTCCTAAAGAGAATTTTCCTGAAGTAGTGATTCCTAATATTTTTGTGCAAACAGTTTATGTAGGCAACTCACCTAAGGATATTGAAAATTTAGTAACACGCCCACTTGAAAAACAAATCAAGAGTATTAGTGGCGTAAAAATTAGCAAATTCACTTCTACCTCTCAACAAGATTTTTCTGCCATTACGATAGAATTTAGCACAGATGTAAAACCAGAAATAGCTTTACAAAAAGTGAAAGATGCCGTTGATAAAGCTAAAAGTGACTTGCCCACTGATTTAACACAGCAACCCAGAGTCATTGAATTGAATATTAGTGACATGCCTATTATGTATGTGAACATTAGCGGTAATTATAGCCCCGTTCAATTAAAAAAATATGCAGACGATTTAAAAGATAAATTAGAAAGCATTTCACAAATTAATAGAATTGATTTAGTGGGTGCACCGGAAAGAGAATTTCAAATTAATGTCGATAATTATAGAATGCAAAGCTCGGGTATCACCTTTGATGATATCAGCGCCGCCATTCAAAGAGAAAATTTAGATTTATCTGGTGGTTTATTGGAAGTTGGTAATATGAACCGTAACCTTCAATTAAAGGGTCAGTTAAAAAATGTAAATGACATTGCTAACATTATTGTTCGTAATACAAGTGGTGCTCCTATTTATTTAAGAGATGTTGCTTCTATTAAAGACACTGTAAAAAACAATGAAAGCTATGCACGTTTAAATGGCAAGAATGTACTTACCTTGAATATTGTTAAGCGTAATGGTGAAAACTTAATTGCTACTACCGATGCGGTGAAGAAAATTGTAGCAGATGCTATTGCCAATGATTTACCGAAAGATGTAAAATTGGTTATATCCGGTGACACAAGTATAAGAACTAAAAGTTCTTTTACAGATTTAGTAAACTCCATTGTCATTGGTTTTATTTTAGTACTAGTCGTATTGATGTTCTTTATGGGTGTTACCAATGCCTTCTTTGTGGCCTTGTCGGTTCCCTTGAGTATGTTTGTTGCCTTTGTATTGTTACCTGCTGGTGACTTATTGGTAGGCTCTCATATTACTTTAAACTTCATGGTTTTATTTGCCCTTCTATTTGGACTAGGTATTATTGTAGATGATGCGATTGTAGTAATAGAGAACACGCACCGTATTTTTGTTCAAGGAAAAGGAAAGTTAACAGCTACTACTTCCGCTAAAATGGCTGCAGGTGAGGTATTTATTCCTGTATTAGCAGGTACCATTACTACTTTAGCGCCTTTCTTCCCTTTATTATTCTGGCCTGGCATTATAGGTAAATTTATGATTTACCTACCTGCCATGTTAATATTTACTTTAGCTGCTTCATTGGTAGTAGCCTTTATCATGAACCCTGTTTTTGCAGTAGATTTCATGAACCATGAAGAGGTAAAATCTGAGGAACCTAAATCGGCAATGTTTAAGAAAAAGAATTTCTGGATTCCAATTGCAATAGGCATACTATTAGATTTTATGGGATTCACTTTCTTAGGAAACCTATTGATCTTCTTTATGGTCTTAGTAGTAGCCAATAAATATTTTATTACCGATTTAATTGAAAAATTTCAAACCAATACGCTTCCTAAATTAATGGATACTTATGAGCGCATCTTACGTCGTGCCTTAGGTGGATGGAGGCCTGTAAAATTATTAATAGGCACATTTGTTTTATTAATATTCTCTTTCGTCTTTTTTGGCATTAGTATTAGTACAGGCAGAGTGGGTATTGAATTTTTTCCTAAAGGTGATCCTAACCAAGTGTATGTATATTTAAAATTACCTGTGGGTAGTAAAGTAAACTATACAGATTCTGTTACTAAAATAGTGGAACATAAAGTAGCCAAGGCTTTGGAAATGGATAATGATAAAAAGAATCCGCTGGTTGAAAGTATTATTACCAATGTGGCTGTAGGCGCAGGAGATCCAATGAGAGGCGATAGAAGCACAAGATCGGAACTAGGACGTGTGCAAGTAAACTTTGTGGAATATGAAAAACGTCATGGTAAATCAACGGAACCTTATTTAGATGCTATTCGTGCACAAATGAATGGTATTCCAGGTGCAGAAATTACTGTTACGCAGGAATCAAGTGGTCCACCAACCGATCCTCCTGTAAATATTGAAGTGCAAGGTGAAGACTTTGATAAATTAGTGAAGACTGCAGTGGGCTTGAAAAATTATTTAGATGCTGCACAAATTCCTGGCATTGACGGATTAAAGATGGATGTGGATTTAGTAAATCCTGAATTAACTTTAACGATTGATAGAGACCGTGCCTTAATTGAAGGTGTAAGTAGTGCACAAGTAGGTATGCAAATTCGTACTGCCTTATTTGGTAAAGAAGTCTCTAAAATAAAAGATGGCAAAGATGAATATAAGATTCAATTAAGAAACGAAGAATTACAAAGAAATAATTTAGTGGATCTTTTAAATATGCGTTTATCTTTTAGAGATATGGCCGCTGGTGGTATGGTAAAAAACATTCCTATTAGTTCACTTGTTAAAGTTGAACCTACAAATACGTTTGGTAGTATTAATAGAAAAAATCAAAAGCGATTAATTCAATTAAGATCCAATGTTAAATTAGATCAAGGATTTAATCCAACTGCAGTAAATGCAGTAATTGCACAATACATTGGCAACTTTAAAGGTATTTCTGAAGGGGTAACTGTTAAACAAACCGGAGAGAATGAACAACAATTAGAAACCGTTGCGTTTTTAGGAAAGGCATTGGTCATTGCATTAATGTTAATCTTATTTACTTTAGTATTACAATTTAATTCTATCTCTAAATCTGTTATCATTTTAACAGAAATCTTATTTAGTATTATTGGCGTGCTATTAGGCTTCTCTATTTTTGGAATGAAAGTGTCTGGTGTCATGACAGGCCTAGGTATTGTAGGACTTGCGGGTATTGTGGTGAAAAATGGAATATTGGTAATTGAATTTGCCGATGAGTTAAGATCAAGAGGCTATAAGACTAGAGAAGCGGTGATACAAGCTGGTAAGACAAGAATTATTCCAGTATTGTTAACAGCTCTTGCAGCAATTTTAGGCTTCTTGCCTATTGCCATTGGTTTCAATATCAACTTCGTGACTTTATTTAGCGAGTTAAATCCGCATATATTCTTTGGAGGTGATAACGTTGCTTTCTGGAAGCCATTAAGTTGGACTATTATTTATGGATTGGCCTTTGCGTTTTTTATGACTTTATTTATTGTACCCGCTATGTATATTATTGCCGAGCGTTTACGCAGACCAATGCGTCGTCATTTTGGTGGTAAGTGGATTAGTATCTTAGGCATTCCTCCTTTAACTTTTGTCTTCTTACCATTAATGTTTGTAACAACATTCATTCATAGAAGAAATCAAAAACGAAGAATGGCTAACAATAACGCCAATGGTGATAAAATTATAAACGGCTCTTGGTATTAATGTATAGAAAATTGATAAACCGTAGTTTGGTGATAGGTTTCACCCGGATTTAATTGGGTGCTAGGAAAACTAGGTTGATTAGGACTATCTGGATAATGCTGCGTTTCTAAAGTAAACGCAGCATTTTTTATATATTGAATGCCGTTTTTAGTGTGTTGTAAACTGCCATCTAAAAAATTACCGGTATAAAATTGAATGCCGGGTTCGGTTGTTGCCACCGTCATATATCTTCCACTAGAAGGATCATACACACTCGCAATAATAGCCAATCCTGGTTTTTTATTTAAAATCCAGTTGTGATCATAGCCTCCTGCAACTTTAGCAAGATCCTGACCCATTTTTTTGGGCGATGTAAAATCCATAGGAGTATTTTTTACATTTTCTATTTTCCCTGTAGGAATGAGCACATCATTTACTGGATTATAACTAGTAGCCTGTAGTTGCAATATGTGATTTTTAATAGTGGCTTCTTTACCTGCAGACAAATTAAAATAAGCATGATTGGTTAAATTAATAACAGTTGCTTTATCGGTAGTCGCTGTATATTCAATTTTTACAGCATTTGCAACGCTTAAAGTATACACTACCTTAACTTTTAAATTACCTGGATAGCCTTCTTCTCCATCTTTACTTAGATACGTTAATTGTATACTACTATCTCCAGGTAAAATTATCGACTCCCATATTACTTTATCAAAACCTGTAAGTCCTCCATGTAAGGATTGTCCATTATTATTTAAAGCAGCATGATAGATTTTTCCATTAACAGTATAGGTTCCTTTGGCAATTCTATTGGCATAGCGACCTATTAAAGCCCCAAAATAGGGATTCGTTTTTTGTAGGTAACCTTCTATATTCGTAAAGCCAGTTAACACATCTCCAGCATTGCCTTTTTTATCTTTTGTAATTATCTTAGTAAGCGCACCTCCATAATTAATGATACTTACTTGCATGCCGGAAGCATTGGTTAAAGTATATTCCATTACTTTTTTACCAGCTATTTTACCAAATTCTTTTGCTACTATACTAGGACCTGCAGCGGCAAAAACTGTGTTACTAGCCAAGACTAAAAATACTAGGAGTAATTGAATGAATTTTTTCATATGCAAATTTTGAGTAGGTACTTATTATTTGACTAGTAAGTTATGTAATATTTAATAAATTTTGACGAACTAATTATAGCAAGTGCGTCCCTTCTTCTGTGCTTACTTGATAGGTTTGTAAAAATTTACCCGTTGCACTTAAATAGCTTTCACGCACCGATGCTGTGATTTCGGCGACTGCTGTTTTTTTAATAATATTAATGGTACAACCACCAAAGCCCCCTCCCATCATTCGCGCTCCAATAACGTTTTCATTTGAAGCTACCAGATTGACCAATAAATCTAATTCAGGGCAGCTTACTTCATATAGCTTTGATAAACCCTCGTGAGTAGCAAACATTTTTTCGCCAAATATTTTCAAATTTCCCAATTGCAAATCGATTACTGCAGTTTGTACGCGTTCGATTTCGGCAACAACATATTTACATCTGTTAAATACTTTGGTACCTTCTAAAGCCTCATTAGCTTGTAAGCACTCTTCTATTTGTGCTACACTCGCATCTCTTAAGCTTTGTATGGCAGGATATGTTTGTTGAAGTATCCTTACACCTTGCTCGCATTCTAATCGGCGAGTATTATATTCGGAAGAAGCAAGTGCATGTTTTATTTGTGTATCAAATAAAACAATTTCATACTCTTTTAAATCAAGGGGATAATATTGATAAGTTAAGTAGGCGCAATCCAATAAAATAACCTGGTCTTTTTTGCCAAATAAACTGGCAAACATATCCATGATGCCACATTTTACGCCTGCAAAGGCATGTTCTGCAGCTTGCGCCATTAATGCCATCTTATCTTTATATAGGCCTAATTGATATAATTCATTTAATGCAAAAATAACAGCGCATTCTACTGCAGCAGAACTAGAAAGGCCAGCTCCAATGGGAATATCTCCTTGAACACATATACTAAAACCTGCTGCTACTGTGCTTTTTGGTAGTTGTGCAACTACTCCTATAATATAATTAACCCATTGTTTTGCATGGGGTTGCAGGCTATCGGTAGATACCGTTTCCACTTCATTTAAATCAACTGCAAACATTTGGATAGTGTGATCTGTCCTTTTGGCAATAGCCACTTGTACCGTTTTATTAATTGCCGCTGGTAATACGAATCCATTGTTGTAATCGGTATGCTCACCTATTAAATTAATGCGGCCAGGAGATTGAACAGCTATATCGGCCTTTAGCTTAAAATGATTATAAAAAAAATCACGCACATTAGTCATAAAATAAATTTGCTCTTAGCTCAACTTAAATTTTTAGTAAGCAGGCTGCAGCTGCATCAAGTGTTTCTACTTTTTTAGCAAAACACAAACGAATAACTTTATGATCAGTGGCATCATGATAAAATGCAGACATTGGAATAACCGCAACGCCAAACTCCTTCACCAGTCTTTCTGCAAAAACTTTATCTGGCTCATTAGATATATCGGCGTAACTATAACTTTCAAAATAAGAACCCGAAGAGGGAATACATTTTAATTTAGTTGTAGCTAATAAACTTCTTAGATGATCTCTTTTTTCTTGGTAAAAATTACCCAAACTTACATAAGCTTCTTTGTCTTGCATATGTTTGGCAATACCCAACTGCTTAGGTGTATCACAACTAAAGGCATTAAACTGATGCACTTTGCGATACTCTTTCATTAAATTTTCTGGTGCAACACAGTAACCCAATTTCCAGCCAGTACAATGATAGGTTTTACCAAAAGAAAAACAAACAAAAGTACGCGCAAATAATTCGGGATACTTCATTACCGATTCGTGTTGTTTGTTATCGTAAATTAAATGCTCATATACCTCGTCACTTATTAAATATAAATTATTGGCAAGTACTATTTCTTGTAACTGTAAAATATCTTCTTTGGTCATCACCATCCCAGAAGGATTATGTGGCGTATTAATTAAAATAGCTGTTGTCTTTTTTGTTATAGCTGCCTTTAAAGTATCCCAGGGGATAGCATAGGAAGGATAGGTTAGTGCAATAGGAACGACCACGCCACCATTAAAAGTAATATTGGGTATATAACTATCATAAGCAGGCTCAAAAATTATTACTTCATCTCCAGGTTGTATGATAGTAGAAAAAGCAGAAAATATAGCATAGGTACCGCCTGGCGTTATAGTAATTTCCGTTTCAGCATTGATATTAATATTGTATAAAAAATTAATTTTCTCTGCCAATCTTTCTCTTAATAAGGGAACACCATTTGTATGTGCATATTGATTGCCACCAGCTTTCATAGCCTCAGTTACACAATCAATAAGTGCCTCGCTCATTGGAAAATCGGGGAAACCTTGTCCTAAATTAATGGCATTGTGCTTTACCGCCAATTGGCTCATTACTGTAAATATACTAGTGCCAATATGGGGAAGCTTTGAATGCATGTTTGCTTTAAAATTTCAATTGATTCGAGATGCGCTTTAATTCAATTTCCGCCACTTTTGCGGTGTACTTTAAACTCACCAATCTAAAGCCTGCATTTTCAAAACTTTGTTGTGCTTGTTTTACATCCACCATCGTAGCTTGTCCTAATTGATATTTTTGCATTACTAAATCTAATAAAGATTGAGACATGCCATAATTTTCAGACTCAATAGGTAATTGCTCAATGCTATTTTTATAAGAATCAAAGGTTTTGTAGGCGTTGGTAAAAATATCTTTATGTAAACTTTGCGCTTGTAGTTCTACATTTTTAGAATTTATTTTTGCATTCGCAAGCGTTTTTTTAGCAGCACTTCCGGCATATAAAGGAATAGCTAAGTTCACTCCTAAAAATGGCCCTTTGGTTTCATTCAACAAACTAAAACCTGCAGCAGAACTACTACTACTAACATTATAACCAGTACTGGCTCTTAAAGTAGGATACATTAAGGCTTTCGTTTCTTTTTCTAATTGTTGATTTATTTTTACTTGCGTATTCAATGCAGCTAATTGTGGATTGTTAGTAACACCCATTGAAACACTATTCTCTCCTTTATCAAAACTTATCTTCGTATCAATTTGAATGGTATCGTTTATAACCAATGAAGAAGAAATGTCTTCATTATTATTAATGGTTCTTGCTAAATCTGTTTTAGCCTGTGCTATAATTAATAATTGATTTTGCTTTGCTTGGATTAAAGCATTTAAATCTATATTTGATTGTAACATATCAGTTTGATTGGCAACTCCAATTTGTTGTCTTGTCTTTACGATCTCTAATCTTTGTTTACTTGCTTCAATTGATTTTTCAATAGTTTTTAAATAAGCTTGTTGACGCACTACATTGTAATATTGTTGCATCACTTGTGCAGTGGTGTTTTGCATTTGTGACTGTAACAAAAATCCGTTTTGTTTTTCAAGCATTGCTAAACGATCCTTATATGCCATAATCCTATAGCCGTTAAAAAGAATAACAGAAGCGGTAAGACCTGCAGACAATGTATTTCCATCTACTCCTGTTTTTGTAGTGTTACGGGTAGGGTCTGCGAATTTTTGTTCAATAGTTGAAAATGATTTATTATTATTAGCAGTAGCAGATAATGTAGGCAATCCGCCCGCTACTCCATAATCATTATTGTTTTTTGAAATGGTTAAATTATTCTCCACCAATTGAATATCGTAACTATTTTGAAGCGCTGTTTTAATGGCTTCACTCAAGGTTAAAGTCTTTTGAGCAGCAACATGACTACTTGATAAAAGGACCCAACAAGTGATAACAAATAAGGAAGTTAATTTTTGCATACTTTAAAATTAAGATAGTGATGTAGAAACCCAATAAAAATTACATCAGTGGTTGTATCATTCACTTTTAAGTGACTACTACCCCACCAAAGTACCAATTGCGGCTCCTTGCACTACTTTTAATAAATTTCCAGGTTGATTCATATCAAAGACAATAATGGGTAATTTGTTTTCCATACACAGTGTAAATGCGGTGGTATCCATTACTTTTAAATTTTTTGATATACAATCTTGGAAGCTAATTTTTTCAAATTTAACGGCTGCAGGATTTTTTTCAGGATCGCTATCATACACGCCATCCACACGCGTTCCTTTTAAAATAACATCTGCTTTCATTTCAATAGCGCGAAGTGAACCTGCGGTATCGGTAGTGAAATAGGGATTTCCAGTACCTGCTCCAAATATAACAACACGCCCTTTTTCTAAATGTCGTAATGCTTTACGTCGAATATAAGGTTCTGCTACTTGCTCCATAACGATGGCCGATTGCAAACGAGTATATACTCCTATTTTTTCTAACATGGCTTGAATCGCCATTGCATTAATCACTGTGGCTAACATGCCCATATAATCACCATGTGCTCTTTCAATACCACTATCGGCCTCATTCATTCCTCTATAAATATTTCCACCCCCAATAACGATAGCCACTTGTACCCCTAGTTCCACTACTTGCTTAATTTCGGTTGCATATTGTTCAATTATTTTGGGGTCAAATGGATCGCCATTTTTTTGATTTCCCAATAAGGCCTCTCCTGATAATTTCAATAATACACGCTTGTATTTTGGCAACATAGCTATACTCATTTTTGTACTTGCAAGATAAGAATTTTAGGGCAACAAAAAAGGGTCCCGACCAATCGGGACCCTTTCTATTCAATGAATTTTTTATTCTTACCCTAATGCCACGCGTTTGAATTCGGTCACTTTCAATGCACCATCAACAGATTTTACATATTCACCGACTGTTTTGCCGCCATCTTTCACAAAAGCTTGTGCCAATAATGTTTGCTCTTTAAAGAAAGCATTGATTTTACCTTCAGCAATCTTAGCAATCATTTCTTCTGGTTTTCCAGCCATTTTAGGATCTTCCTTCATCGTGTCAATAATGATAGCACGCTCACGAGCAACAGTTTCCGCAGGAACTGATTCAGGATCAACTGCTACTGGATTCATCGCTGCAATTTGCATCGCTAAATCTTTACCCACTTCAGCAGCATCAGCACTTAAACCAACCAACACACCCATTCTATAGGAACCGTGTATGTAAGAAGAAACATAAGCAGCGTCTACTCTTTCGAATTTAGCAACTCCAATTTTTTCACCAATAGAAGCTAATTTATCATTGATCATGTCTGACACTTTAGTGCCATTCACGGTTACTTCATTTAATTCAGCAGCCGATTTTACATTGTTCGCAACTGCAGCGTCAGCAATGCTTTGCGCAAATGCAACGAATTCTGCATTCTTAGAAACGAAATCTGTTTCACAAGAAATACAAACTACAAAACCCGTTTTATGATCAGCAGAAGTTTGTGCAATGATCACTCCTTCTTTTGCTTCACGATCGCTACGCTTAGCAGCCACTTTTTGACCTTGCTTACGTAACCAATCAATCGCTGCTTCAAAATCATTATTTGTTTCTGTTAATGCTTTTCTGCAATCCATCATACCAGCACCTGTAGCTTGACGTAATTTATTAATGTCAGTAGCTGTTATTGTACTCATAATATTATAATTTAAAATAAGATTGTTAATAATTTTGATAACAAGTTTGTTATCGAATAAAAACAATTGGGTCATTAGTATCCCAAGGACACCAATAACCCAATTGGATAATTATTTATTTACCTGCTGGGCGACGTGTACTTTGAATACGACGCTTAGGCGCACCAGGAGCAGTTGGAGCTGCACCAGCACCACGCTTACCTCTTCCACCTTCAGCATTAGCTTCGGCTTCCATACGTTTTGCTTTTGCTTCGTTTTCATTGTTGCCTTCTTCTGCTTCGCCTTCGTCATCTTTAGAAGCTTGACGTTCAGCTAAACCTTCTGCAATAGCTGCAGTAATATAGTTGGTAATAATAGCAATAGATTTTGTTGCATCATCATTTGCAGGAATAGAAAAATCAACTTTATTAGGATCACAGTTAGTATCCACCATGCCAAAAGTTTGAATGCCTAAACGCTTAGCTTCTGCTAATGCAATATGCTCATGTCCGATATCCACTAAGAATAAAGCTGCTGGTAAACGACCCAATTGAGCGATACCACCTAATACTTTTTCCATTTTGTCTTTATCACGACCTAATGTTAAACGCTCTTTTTTAGTTAAGCTTTCAGCACTACCATCGCCTAACATTTTTTCAATGCTTTGCATTTTCTTCACGCTCTTACGAACAGTGTTGAAATTGGTTAACATACCACCTAACCAGCGCTCCGTAGCGTAAGGCATGTTTACTTTTTTAGCACACTCACTTACAATTTCTTTCGCTTGCTTTTTAGTAGCAACGAACATGATCTTCTTACCGCTTTTAGCAATTTGCTTTAAAGCAGCAGCAGTTTGTTGTAAATGATCAACTGTTTTATTTAAGTCGATAATATGTATTCCTTTTTTCTCTGCGAAAATATAAGGTAACATCTTAGGGTTCCACTTCTTTTTAAGGTGACCAAAGTGTACGCCAGCTTCCAAAAGTTGCTGTTGAAGTGAAGTATTATTTTCCATTTGTATAAGTTGTAATAATGAATTAATGTTAAAATTGTTCGATTAACGTTTGCTGAACTGGAAGCTTCTACGTGCTTTCTTATGTCCGAATTTCTTACGCTCAACGCTACGAGAGTCACGCGTTAATTGTCCGGCTGCTTTTAAGGCAGGACGTAATTCAGGGTTTAGTTCTATTAATACGCGCGCAATACCTAATTTGGCTGCTTCAGCTTGGCCTTTTAAACCACCGCCTTGTGCGTTAATTACGATGTCATATTTACCAAGTACATCAGCTAATTTTAAAGGAGCTTCAACTTGATTTTGTAAATACACTAAAGGAAAATAGTTTTTGTAATCTTTGTCATTAACGGTAATTTTTCCACTACCCTTACTAACAAAAACGCGTGTTACTGCTTCCTTACGACGACCAACTGCATTTGTTTGCTTTTCCATTTATTTATATTTGGAATTAATTAAAATTTAAAT